>DATFWC010000488.1:0-11121 GCA_035259885.1 Xanthobacteraceae bacterium | reverse complement strand
ATGTGGTCGGCATCGATGTCGCCCGGCTGCACCAGATGCTCGATCTCGGCCACCGTCACCTTGCCGGCCGTCGCCATCATCGGATTGAAGTTCCGCGCGGTCTTGCGATAGGCGAGGTTGCCTTCGGTGTCGCCCATCCAGGCGTGCACGATGGCGAGGTCGGCGACGAGGCCGCGCTCCATCACGTAGAGTTCGCCGTCGAACTCCCGCGTCTCCTTACCCTCGGAGATCATGGTGCCGGCGCCGGTGCGGGTGAAGAAGGCCGGGATGCCGGCACCGCCGGCGCGGATGCGCTCGGCCAGCGTGCCCTGCGGGTTGAACTCGATCTCCAATTCGCCGGCGAGGTATTGCTGCGCAAATGTCTTGTTCTCGCCGACATAGGACGAGATCATTTTCTTGATCTGCCGCGTGTCGAGCAGCAGCCCGAGGCCGACGCCGTCGATGCCGCAATTGTTGGAAACGACAGTCAGGTTCTTGACCCCTGACTCCCGGATGGCGTGAATCAAGGTTTCCGGAATGCCGCACAGCCCGAAGCCGCCCGCCAGGATGGTCATGCCATCCTTCAACAACCCGTCGAGCGCCGAAGGCGCGTCCGGATAGACTTTCCGCATGTCAGACCCATCTCCCCAGCCAGGATGATCTAGAGCGCGTTCGGCGCGAGTGGAAGCCCATTTTGCCGGCGAACGCTCCGGATCGCATGTTCCAGGATGCTCTAGCCGAGCGATTGTGCGGTGATCAAGATCAGGAGCGCGGCGGCGCGGCGTCAGGACGCTGCGCGACGCGTTGGCGGGATACGACCTTGCGTCAGCGCGCGCGGCGATACCGCTTGTCGCCGCGCGGGCGCGCGTTGGCGTAGTTTGTGGCGTGGTCGCGTCGCAGCGTATAGTTCTGGGTCCTGCCGCAGCTCTCGCAGGCAAAGTGGTGGATTTCGAGCGCGCCGACGTATTCCGGATGCGGCGTAACCGCGGCGAGCTGCATCCTGGTGCCGCAGGCTGCGCAGCTTGGCCGCAGCGGAGACGTCAATAATTGCTCGGACAAGGCGCCGCCCCCATGGCTTTCATCGAACCCGGCTGCGACGCAGGACCCCGTCGCCGGCAGAAAGCTAGCCCATAACGGCGCGCCGATCCGTCCGGTTCCCGACAATCGGTGTCGGCCCACAGGTTGCCTCCCGGCGGCCTGCCATGCGAGCGTTCGGCCTCGGCGGGACAAAAATGGCAGGCATAGGGGAGAGCCAACTCATGTTGACCAGGCGATCGCTGGTAATGGCGGGGGTCGCGGCGCCGTTCGTCGCCGCGCCGTTCGTGGCGCGGGCGCAAAGCTGGCCGTCCGGCACCATCAGGCTGGTCGTGCCCTACCCGCCGGCGGGATCCACCGACGCCATGATGCGGCTCGTGCAGCCGGCCCTGCAGCAGCGGCTCGGCGCCACGGTCATCATCGAAAACCGAGCGGGCGCCTCAGGCAGCGTGGGCACCGCCGCGGTGGCCAAGTCGCCGCCGGACGGGAATGCCTGGCTGATCGTGTTTGACAACCACGCCGCCAATCCCTTCGTTCTGCCCAACCTGCCGTACGACACCGAGAAGGACCTCGACCCGGTGCTGCTGATCGGCACAGCGCCCTACCTGCTCTCGACCGGCACCATGAAGCCGTTCAACACGCTGACGGACGTCATCGCGGCGGCGAAAGCGAAGCCCGAAGGCATCAGCTACGGCTCGGTGGGCAGCGGCAGCATCGGTCACTTGGCGATGGTGCTGTTGTCCACCCAGGCGGGCGTGAAGCTCGTCCACGTGCCCTATCGCGGCGGCGGCCCGGCCATGAACGACGCCGTGGCCGGCCATGTCGACCTGCTCATCGGCAGCACCGCGCTGTCCATTCCGCAGGTGCAGGGCGGAAAAATCCGCCCCGTGGTGCAGACCGGCAAGACGCGCGCCGCCGCCCTGCCCGACCTGCCGACCGTGGCCGAAAGCGGTTTTGCCGGCTTCGAGGCCTATGCCTGGTGGGGGGTCTTCGCCCCGGCCGGAACGCCGAAGCCGATCATCGAGCGGTTCGGCGCCGAGATGGCGGCGTGCCTGCGCGACGAGCGCACGGCAAAGCAGCTCACTGAGACGCAACAGGTCAGCCTGATCCTCGGCGGTCCCGAGGAGCAGCGCGCCTTCCTGGCCGAGCAAATGCGGGTGTGGGGCGCCGTGGTGCGCGAGCACAACATCAAAGGCGACGTCTAGTGGGACGAATAGCGAAGGGGCCGAACGGGGAGGCAATCCCCCTATTCGCTACTCACCATTCGCCATTCGCGAATTGATCAACGCAGCCAGAGCCGCGGCATTTCCGCGTGGTCGCCCGATTCCACCGTGGGGGCGGCGGGCTGCTGCGGAGCGGCGGCCGGCAGGGTCGGGTCGGCGGCCTGGGCCGGGCCTGCCATGTCGCCCCAGCCCAGCGCATCGTAACTTTCGACCGGCATCACCATGAGGGCCGCGGCCGCGAGAGCACCGACGGCAAGCAGGAAAACGATGAAGCGATGGCCAGTCATTCTTGGAACCTTGTGAATCCTCGATTCCCGTATAACGCGTGCAAGTTTCCGCCTGATTTCCTGCTTTGTTTCCCGCAAGAAATGTAGATTAAGAAAGGATTAACGGGCTTTCCCGGCCGGCCGCGGCGTCCTCCTGCAGCGGTTTTGCCGGCCTTGCTTGTCGCGGCCGGGCCTGCCGCCCTATCCTCCCCGAACCATCAGGCCCGTCATCGCAAAGGCTCTCGATGTACGACGTGGCATCCGTTCAGGTCCCGGCCGAGTTGGCACCATCGGCCGCGCGCGAAGCGCCCTGGCGGGTCGTCGCCCGCACCGCCTTCCCCTTCATTGTGGTTGGAGCCATCTGGGAGTTCGTGGCGCGGCTCGGCCTCTTTCCGCCGCGCCTGTTCCCGTCGCTCGAAACCGTGGCCTCTGCCTTCGTGCGGCTGACCGCCAACGGCATCCTGCCGCACCATGCCTTCGACACCCTGATCCGCCTGCTGGCCGGCTTCGCCCTCGCGGCCGCCGTCGGCATGGCCATCGGGATCGCCATGGGGCGCTCGCGCCGGGCCGAGGATGTGTTTCTGCCCCTGGTCAGCATCGGCGCCCCCATTCCGGGCATCGCCTACGCGCCGCTGTTTCTCTTGTGGTTCGGCCTGGGCAACGTATCGACGGTGCTGCTGGTCGGCTTCGTCTCGTGCTTCCCGATCATCTTCAACACCTGGACCGGCGTGAAAGCCGTGAAAGACATCTGGCTGCGCGCCGCCCAGGCCATGGGGGCCGACGATCGGGCGCTGTTCCGCCACGTCATCCTGCCGGGCGCCCTGCCCTATGTGTTGACCGGACTGCGCCTGGGCCTCGCCCAGGCTTGGCGCATCCTGGTTGGCGTCGAGATGCTGGCGGCAGTGCCCTGGGGACTCGGCTGGCTCATCTTTGGCGCGCGCGAGTTCCTCAACACCGACGTGATGCTGGCCGGCGTCGCCGTCATCGGCATCATCGGGCTGGCGCTGGAAAAGCTGGTGTTCCAGCGGCTCGAGCAGTTCACCGTGGTGCGCTGGGGGATGATGACGTGAGCACCGAACGAACGCGCTCGCTGCGCCGCGCCGCCGTGACGCTCCTGGTGGCGGCCGCCGCCTACGAGGCGCTGGCGCGGAGCGGCATGTTTCCGCCCGCTCTGCTGCCGACGCTGCCGGCCGTGGCGCGCGCGCTCGTCACCAGCATCCTCGACGGCTCGATGCTCAACCACGCGTTCCATACGCTCAGCCGCGTGCTCATCGGCTTCGCCCTGGCGACCGCGTTTGCCGTGCCGCTGGGCATCCTGATGGCGCGTTTCCGCCCGGTCGAACACTTCTTCCTGCCGTTGGCGAGCGCGCTCATGCCGATCCCGTCACTCGCCTGGGTGCCGGTGTTCATCCTGTGGTTCGGCCTCGGTGACATCGTTGCCATCCTCATCGTGTTCTATGCCGCCGTGTTCCCGGTGCTGCTGAACACCTGGTCGGGCGTGCGCGCCGTCAATCCGCTGTGGCTGCGGGCCGCCGGCGCCATGGGGGCCGACGAAGCGGCACTGTTCTGGAAGGTCATGATTCCGGGTGCGTTTCCGTTCATCATCACCGGCCTGCGCCAGGCGTTCCTGCGGGCGTGGATTGCGGTGGTCGGCGCCGAGATGCTTGCCGCCTCCGACTGGGGTCTCGGCTGGGTGATCTTCGACGCCAAGGAATTCCTCAATGCCGACGTGATGCTGGCCTCCCTGGTCGTCATCGGGGCCATTGGCTTCATCTTCGAGCGCCTGGTCTTCGGCTCGCTGGAGCGTGCCACGGTTCTGCGTTGGGGCATGGTCCGGATGGCGAAAAGCTAGCTTTTCATGGCTACGAAGCGCCGCTCACGCCGCCTGATGGCCGGGCGCTCGATCATCGTTGAATCCTTCATCCTCTACGAATTGCGCCCGAACTGACGTGGATTGCGACCAATTGCTCGGCCTGCGCAGGCTTGACCCGCGCAACCATCAAAAAGAATCTACGCGAACCAGAGGGCTGCCGGACCAAGCCCGGCAATGACAAAGAGCACCGATGCCGCACATCGAAATCCGCGACGTTTCGCTCGTCTACGACACGCCCGCCGGGCGCGTTCCTGGCGTGCAGGGAGCGAACTTCACCATCGAGGCGTCCGAATTCCTCTGCATCGTCGGGCCCTCAGGCTGCGGCAAGTCGACCCTCCTCAACATCATCGCCGGGTTCCTGGCCCCGACCGGCGGCGAGATCCGCATCGACGGACGGCCGGTGACCGGCCACGGCATGGACCGCGGCGTCGTGTTCCAGGATTTCGCCCAGCTGTTCCCGTGGCGCACGGCGCTCGGCAACGTGGCCTTCGGCCTGGAGATGAAGGGCGTGGCCAAGGACGCGCGCGACGAGATCGCGCTCAACCAGCTCAAGCTTGTCAAGCTGGAGAAATTCGCCCACGCCTACCCGCATCACCTCTCGGGCGGCATGCAGCAGCGGGTCGCCATCGCCCGCGCGCTCGCGTACAATCCGTCCGTGCTGCTGATGGACGAGCCTTTCGCTGCCCTCGATGCGCTGACCCGCGACGAGATGCAGCGGCTGCTGGCGGACGTGTGGCGGGAGACGCAGAAGACCGTGATCTACGTGACCCACAACGTGGCCGAGGCCGTCTACCTGGCGGACCGCGTGGTGGTGATGACGCCGCATCCGGGCACGGTGAAGACGGAGCTCGCCATTCCGCTGGCGCGGCCGCGCGATCCACTCAGTGTGGATTTCCTCGACTACCAGAAGCAGCTGCTGGGCCATCTCGGCCAGCACCTCAACGCCTGAACCACAACGGGGCGACGCCTTGAAGGGAGGAACCGACATGACGACCCGGCACGAGACCATCACCCGGCGGCACTATCTCGCCGCGAGCGGCGCGCTGCTGACCTCGGCGCTGCTGCCGGCGCGCGCCGCTTTTGCCGCGGAGACGATCCGCCAGGGCTATCAGACCAACATGTGGGGCATGCCCACCTACTACCTGCTGAAATCGGGCGCGCTGGAGAAGCGCGGCGTCAAGTTCGAGGAATTCGCGGTGCCGTCCGGCAATCTCACCATGCAGCAGATGGTGGCGCGCCAGGTGGATCTCGGGACCTATGCCGGGCCCTCCTTCATCATCGGCCACGACAAGGGGGGTCTCATCGGCATCGCAGTGATCGAGAACGTGGGCAAGACCGCGAGCGTGATGGTGCGCAAGGATCTCAACCTCACCAAGGTGAGCGAGCTCAAGGGGCTGAAGATCGCCAACCAGACCGGCTCGTCGGTCGGCAACATTTTCGTCGACCAGATCGCGCCCGCGGCCGGGCTGAAGAAGGGCGACTACCAGGAAGTGCGCATGGACGTGAACAACATGGTGGCAGCGCTCGCCTCCAAGACGGTCGACGTCATGGTCAATGTCGAGCCCTATAATGCCGTCGCCGAGGCCGACGGGCTCGCCACCAAGATCATGAACTACTGGGACGTCGACAAGATGCCTGTGTTCATGGCGGCGACGCCCGATTTCGTGCAGAAAAGCCCCGACACGGTGGTGGCCTATTTGAAGGCGTGGCTCGAAGTGGCGCGCGACTTCAAGGACAATCCCAACAAGGTGGCGGACTCGATCTACGCGTTCTACACCTCGAAGGGCTACACCATGTCCCAGGAGACGTTCCGCAAGGCGCTCGCCACCGTCGACGTCAATCCGGGCTTTCCCTCGGACCTCAAGCCCTACATGCAGGAGCAGGCCGAGATCCTGCTCAAGGAGAAGAAGATCTCCGCCATTCCCGATTGGACCAAGGCGCTGCGGCCCGACTTCATGGAGAAGGCGCGCATGGGCGCCTGAGAGTTCTTCGGGAGACGCTCGAGAGGCCGGCGCACGCGCCGGCCTTTTCAGTAACCCGGCGAACAGCTATTGAATCCGCACCCCAGCCCTTCATTCCGCGCTTTCCCTTTCATTCACGCATCGGAGACCCGCATGACCGTCGTTGAGAAAACCCCGTTGAACAAAGGCGCCTACGAGCCGGTCTGCTGGAACTTCAAGCTGCTGGCGCAGCACGAGCTGGGCGGCTTCGGCGGCATGGGCGAGGGCATGGCGGTGCAGATCGCGCCTGACGGCCGCCGCATCATCTGGCTGGCACACGAGAGCGCGCCAAAAAATTTCACCGCCGTCGACGTGTCCGATCCGCGCAAGCCCAAGGTGGTGTGCCAGACCGACCTGCCGCAACCGTTCATGCGCTCCAACTCGCTCGAGCTGACCGGCAACATCATGGCCGTGGCCTATCAGACCCAGAAAGTGACGCAGCAGCCGGCCGGCTTCGAGCTGTTCGACATCTCCAAGCCGGAGCAGCCGAAGTCGATCGCCTTCGTGGATTGCTCCGGGCCGCACTCGCGCGGCGTGCACCAGCTGTGGTTCTGCGACGGCGAGTACGTGCACATGGCCGCCGGCGCGCCCGACTTCACGCCGACCCACCCGCTCGACGACCAGTTCTATCGCTGCTTCGACGTGCGCAGCCCGTCGAAGCCGGTGGAGGTCGGCCGCTGGTGGCTGCCTGGCACCCGCCAGGGCGACAACGAGCCGCCGCCCGCCCGCCACCAGACGCCGCAACTCGACAAGGGCAACCGCGCCCACAACACAAATGTCTATCCGCAGCGCCCCGACCGCCTCTACCTCGCCTATATCGACGCCGGCATGTTCGTGATGGATATTTCCGACAAGGCGCATCCCAAGCCGATCTGCCGCTGGGACAATTCCCCGCCCTATACCGGCTTCACCCACACGCTCCTGCCGCTGTTCGACCGCAACCTCTTCGTCATGACCGACGAGTCGACGGTCGACGACGCCAAGGACTGGCCGAAGCTGATCTGGATTCTCGACGCCCGCGAAGAGGCGCACCCGGTGCCGATCGCCACCTGCCCGATGCCGCCGGTCGACGCCTATGCGGGGCGCGGCGGCCGCTTCGGCGCCCACAATATTTTCGAGAACACGCCGTCGCCCAACGCCTGGCACTCCGACCAGATCATCATTGGCACGTTCTTCAACGGCGGCCTGCGCGCCTACGACATCGCCAATCCGTTCCAGCCCAAGGAAACCGCTGCCTTCGTGCCGCCGGCGCCGCCGCTGTCGCCGGCGAAATCGATCCAGCTCAACGACGTGTTCGTCGACGAGCGCGCCATCGTCTACACCGTGGACCGTTTCGCCGGCGGCCTCTATATCCTGGAGATGGATTTTTGATCGCGAATTACACATAGCCAGCGCCGCTTGCTCCACCTCTCCCCGGCGGGGAGAGGCATAGGCGGCCTTCGGCCGCCGTTCTTGAAGCCAAGAACGCCGATGTGAAGCATCGGCTTTGGCGCGAAGCGCGTCGGGTGAGGGGGTTAAGGCCTATCGATTGTCACTCGCCCCCTCACCCCAACCCTCTCCCCGCTGGGGAGAGGGAGCGCGCCGAGTGCCGGATTGAACTTGGAGAACATGCTCGATCTCTTCCCCTCGCGCGAGGCCGGGCCGTTCGGGCGCCGGCTCCGGCGCGCGCGCGGGGCGCGCATCCCAGTCACGGTGCTGACCGGGTTCCTCGGCGCCGGCAAGACGACGCTGCTGAAACACTTCCTGGCGCGCCCTGAAGGCAGCGGGACGGCCGTCGTCATCAACGAGTTCGGCGCCGTCGGCATCGACGACCAGCTAGTGCGGACCACCGCCGAGGAGACCGTCCTCCTCGGCAACGGCTGCCTGTGCTGCACGACGCGCTCGGACCTGCAGCTGGCGCTACGCCGCCTCGTCGCCGAGCGTGCGCAGGGCCAGGTGCCGTTCTTCCGCCAGGTGGTGATCGAGACCAGCGGGCTCGCCGATCCGGGGCCGCTGCTGCAGACCTTTGCCACCGACCGCGCGCTCGGCGACGAGTTTGCCGTCGAGGTGGTGGTCGCCGTGATCGATGCCGCCACCGGACTGGCGACGCTCGACTGGTCGGCGGAAGCCCGCAAGCAGGCGATCCTGGCTGATCGCCTGGTGGTCGCCAAAACCGACCTGGTCGAGCCGGCGGCGCAAAAAAATCTCGCGGCCCGCCTCGCTGCGCTCAATCCACACGCCGCGATCCACACGGCGGTCGCCGGCGCACTCGACCCCCGCTGCCTGATCGAGCCGTCCGACCTGCCCGGCGGCGACGCCGCGCGCGGCGGCTTCGTCGCCGAAGCCCGGCACAGCGACGGCATTTCGAGCTTCGTCTTCACGGAAGCTGCGCCGCTCGCCTGGATCCCGTTCGCTCGCGCCATGGAGACGCTGGTGGCGCTGCGCGGCCCCGATCTACTGCGTGTCAAAGGATTGCTCAACGTCGCAGGCTGCCGCGGGCCGGTGGTGGTGCAGTTCGTTCAGCACCTGGCGCATCCGCCGGTCGAGCTCGATGCCTGGCCCGACGCCGACCACGCGAGCCGCCTCGTCTTCATCACGCGGAACATTCCGGAAGCGGCGGTGCGGAACTTGTTCGCGGCCGTTCGCGCGCTGGCGCCGCCCGCAACGTCGGACGACACCCCTACTTCCTGATCTGGCGGAGCATCGCGCCGACGATGTTTGAATAGTCGTCGGTCCACACCCACTGATTTGCGTCCGGCTCCTGCAGCAGCCAGTTGTCGTCGTCCGCCATGGCATCGCTGAAATCGTCGTCGCTGCGCGCCACCGCGCACACGGTGGAGGAGAATTTGTAGTTGGCGTCGTCCTCGTCGGCGGCGCCATCGTTCACCCAGGTCACCAGCCCATTGGCGTCGGCGATGCCGGCCACCACCGAGGCCAGCTCCATGTGGCGGTTCGACACGTGCATCAGGATGAGGCCGTTGGGAGCGACCTTGCTCAGGTAGAGCGCCATGGCCTCGTGCGTGACGAGGTGCACCGGAATGGCGTCGGACGTGAAGGCGTCCACCACGATGACGTCGTATTTGCCGTCCGGCGCGTCGGCCAGCGTCAGCCGTGCGTCGCCGAGCACGATCTCGGCGTTGGGCGCGCATGAACTGAGGAACGTGAACCGGTTCGTATCCTTGGCGATCTGCACCACCGCCGGATCGATCTCGTAGTAGGTGAGCGCGTCGCCCGGCTCGGTCAGGCAGGCGGTGCTGCCGGTTCCCAGGCCCACCACCGCCAGCTGGATCGGCCCGCCCTTGCGTTCGCGCGCCGCCTTGATGCCCTGCGCGATCGGCGAGGTGACGTGGTAGTAGGTCAAAGGCTCGGGGCGGCCGGTCACCGGCGTGCCGTCGGGATTGCGGATGCGCTGCGCGCCGTGCTCGGTCGTACCGTGCTGCAGGGTGCGGAACAGGCCGTCGGTGGTGTCGGTGATCTTGTGCACGCCGAAGAAGCTGCGCACCGAGCTGCGCATGCCGACGTCGGGCTCGTACAGCCGCACCGCCACGAAGGCGAGCGCGATCACGGCGGCGAACTTGGGCGGCGCGGTCCAGAACAGCGCCGCGATCGCCAGCAGCACGCCGATGCCGATCTTGTACTTGGTCTCGTCCACGTCATGGCCGACCACCACGCCACCGATCACCACGGCGACCGCCACGGCCAGCACCACGCCCCACAGGGCAACGTCCCATCGCCGCTGCCCCGCCGCGCCGCCCGGCCGGCACAGGCCCGCCAGCACGATGAGAATCGGATATTCCGCCACCCAGGAAAATACGTGCGGTGCGACCAGGCCGGCCGCGATGCCGCCCATCATGCCGCCGGTCGACATCCACATGTAGAACGCCGTGAGGTGGCGCGCCGGCGGGCGGCGGCGCGCCAGCTCGCCATGGCACATCAGGACGATGACGAAGAACGCGACGATGTTCATCGCCATGGTGAGCAGGATGTTGTCGAGTCCGCCGAACACGTAGGTGGCCACCAGCACGATGATGAAGGCCGGCGCGATCAGGACGATTGTCCGGTGCGGGATGATCGGCCTGGTCTGGAACACGATGACGAACGTCAAGAGATAGAGCGCGAGCGGAATCACCCACAGCATCGGCGACGCCGCGATGTCGGTCGACACATGCGCCGTCACGGCGATCAGGAGCCCGGCCGGCACGGCCGCAAGCGCGACCCAGGTCGCGGTGTCGCGCCATGTGGGCGGCGCCGCATCGGCGGCGCCATCCCGCGTGACATCCGGCAAGGCATTGCGCGAGCGCAGCAGCAGCACCCCGCAGCCGGTGATCAGCGCGATCAGCAGATAGAAGCCAAGCGACCAGAACCACGTCTGCTCGCCCAGCCGGGTGAACGGCTCCACTGCCAGCGGATACGAGATCAGGGCGAGGAAGCTGCCGACGTTGCTGGCGGCGTACAGGAAGTATGGATCGCGCGCCGACGGGTGGTCGGTGCGGGCGAACCAGGCCTGCAGCAAGGGCCCGTTGGCCGACAAGGCAAAGAACGGGAGCCCGATCGAGACCGCGAACAGGCCCAGGAGCCACAGCGTCTCGCCCCGCACGGGCGGCCTCCCCCACCCGCTGGCAATCGCCAGCGGCAGCGCCAGCGTCGCCACGATGAGCAGCGCCACGTGCACGAACACCGACATGCGGCCCGGCAGGTAGCGCGTCAGCGCATGCGCATAGGCGTAGCCGGCGAGCAGCACCGCCTGGAAGAACACCATGGCCACC
>DATFWC010000487.1:0-4113 GCA_035259885.1 Xanthobacteraceae bacterium | reverse complement strand
TTCGTCATCGGCGTCCTGCGCCGGAGGCTGTCGCGCGCCGACATCCTGCGCGCCTTGCTCGAGACCACGCGCACCACCGCGGCGGTCTTCACCATCCTGATCGGCGCGCTGTTGTTCGGCTATTTCCTCACCGTGACGCAGACGCCACAGAAGGTCACCGAATTCCTGACCGGGCTCGGCATCGGCCGCTACGGCGTGCTCACCTTGATCATGCTTATGTATCTCGTGCTCGGATGCCTCATGGATTCGCTGGCCATGATCATCCTCACGGTGCCGATCATCTTTCCGGTCATCAAGGAGCTCGGCTTCGACCCGATCTGGTTCGGTGTCATCATCGTCATGACCGTCGAACTCGGCCTGATCCATCCGCCGGTCGGCATGAACATCTTCGTCATCAAGAGCGTCATCGACGATGTGAAGATATCCACCATCTTCTACGGCGTGGCGCCCTTCATCCTGACCGACCTCGTGCGCCTGGTGATTCTCATCGCCTTTCCCATCCTGGCCCTGTGGCTGCCGTCGCGGATGTGAGTGGGACATGTCCCACGAACGACCGGGCCGGCTGAAACATTATGCTTACCCTGGGCGAAGGCGGCCAAACCGCATGTCGTCTTTGGCCCCGGCTTGTGCTAAAATAGTTTGAGCCCCAACTATCGGAACCCTTGAATGGAACGGTCGTTCAAGAAGGAAGCGCAGGCGCTCAAGCTCGGCGCCGGCGAGGTCTTTTACGGCGAAGGCATTCTGGCCGTGACCAAGGCGCTGCTGCAGTCCGGCGTGTCCTATGTCGGCGGCTACCAGGGCGCGCCGGTCTCGCACCTGCTCGACGTCATGGTCGATGCCGAGGACGTGCTGGCCGACCTCGGCGTGCACGTGGAGACCTGCACCAACGAGGCCTCGGCGGCCGCCATGCTGGCCGCCTCGATCAACTACCCGCTGCGCGGCGCCGTGACCTGGAAATCCGTGGTCGGCACCAACGTGGCGGCCGATGCGCTGTCCAACCTGGCGTCGCCCGGCGTGACCGGCGGCGCCATGATCATCATCGGCGAGGACTACGGCGAAGGCGCCAGCATCATCCAGGAGCGCTCCTATGCCTTTGCCATGAAGTGCTCCATGTGGCTGCTCGACCCGCGGCCGGACCTCCCCGTCATCGTGCGCACGGTCGAGAAGGGTTTTGAGCTCTCCGAGACGAGCAACACGCCGGTCATGCTCGAGCTGCGCATCCGCGCCTGCCACGTCACCGGCGCGTTCACGGCAAGCGACAACCGCCGCGGCGTCTACTCCGGCCAGAACCGCATCCCCGGGCCGCCCAAGCGCCACGAATACATCCGCCTGTCGCATCCGCCATCGACCTTCATCCACGAGAAGCAGAAGGTCGAGCAGCGCCTGCCTGCCGCACAGGCCTTCGTGCGCGAGCACAAGCTCAACGAACAGTTTGCCGGCGACGTCGACGAGATCGGCATCGTGGTGCTGGGCGGACTCTACAACGGCGTCATGCGCGCGCTCACCCGGCTCGGCCTCGCCGACCTCTATGGCAACGCGCGCATCCCGATCTATGTGCTCAACGTCGCCTATCCGCTGGTGCCGGAGGAGGTGAAGGCCTTCTGCGCCGACAAGCGCGCCGTGCTGGTGGTGGAGGAGGGCCATCCCGAATACGTCGAGCAGCAGATCGCCACCGAGCTGCGCCGCGCCGACATCCAGACCAAGGTGCTGGGCAAGGGCTGCCTGCCCAATGCCGGCGAGTACACGTCGGACGTGCTGGTCAGCGGGGTCGCCGCGTTCCTGCGGGACGTGCGTCCCGCCGGCGTCGATGCCGACGCGGCGGCGACCTGCGCCAAGGACATTGTCGCGCACAAGACCGGCGGGCTGACGGCGCTCGGCGATATTCCGGCGCGGCCGCCCAATTTCTGCACCGGCTGTCCCGAACGGCCGGTGTTCGCCGCCATCAAGCTCGCCCAGCGCGAGCTTGGGCCGACCCACATCAGCGCCGACATCGGCTGTCACTCGTTCGCCACCTTGCCGCCGTTCAGCCTCGGCAACTCCATCCTCGGCTACGGCATGTCGCTCGCCAGCGCGGCGGCGGTCGGTCCCAATTTTTCGCGCCGCCCGATCGCCGTGATGGGCGATGGCGGCTTCTGGCACAACGGGCTGGTCTCCGGTGTGGCGTCCAACCTGTTCAACCAGGGTGACGGCGTGCTGATCGTGATGCAGAACGGCTACACGTCGGCCACCGGCCAGCAATATCTGCCGACCAGCCGCACCACCCGGTCCGGCATCCCCACCGGCATGACCATCGAAAAGACGCTGCGCTCGTTCGGCGTCACCTGGCTGCGCACCGTGCGCACCTACAGCGTCGCCACCATGGTGGCCACGCTCAAGGAGGCGATGCGCAGCGCCGAGCGCGGCCTGAAAGTGATCATCGCCGACGGCGAATGCATGCTGGCGCGCCAGCGCCGCCTGCGCGCCGAGGAGGCGGAAAAGCTCAAGCGCGGCGAGCGCGTGGTGCGCACGCGCTACGGCGTCGACGACGAGATCTGCACCGGCGACCATTCCTGCATCCGGCTCTCCGGCTGCCCGTCGCTCACCGTCAAGCCCAGCCCCGATCCGCTGCGCACCGATCCGGTCGCGAGCGTGATCGAGACCTGCGTCGGGTGCGGCCTGTGCGGCGAGGTCGCGCATGCAGCGGTGTTGTGCCCATCGTTCTATCGCGCCGACCTGGTGCGCAACCCGCGCTGGCGCGACCGTACGCTGCATCGCTTGCGCCGCACCGTCATCGGCTGGCTCGGCGGCCGCTACGAGGTGGCGGCATGACCGAGCGGCCGATCACCATCCTGATCGCGGCGCTGGGCGGCGAGGGCGGTGGCGTCCTCACCAACTGGATCGTCGCCGCCGCGGCGAAGCTCGGCCTGCCGGCCCAGAGCACGTCGATCCCCGGCGTCGCCCAGCGCACCGGCGCCACCACCTACTACATCGAGATCGTACCGACGCCGTGGCGCGAGCTTGGGGACCGCCGGCCCATCCTGGCGCTCAGCCCCGGCATCGGCGATGTCGATCTGGTGGTGGCGAGCGAGCTTCTGGAGGCCGGCCGCGCCATCGCCAACGGCTTCGTCACGCCGGACCGCACCACGCTGATCGGCTCGACCAGCCGCTCGTATCTCGTGGTCGAAAAGATGGCCATGGGGGACGGGCGCTACGACTCCGAGCGCGTCGTCAAGGCGATCGAGCAGCATGCCAGGACGGCGCTGCTGTTCGACATGGAGGCCATGGCCCGCCAGAGCGGCACCATCGTCAACGCCGTGATGCTCGGCCTGATCGCGGGCTCCGGCTGCCTGCCGATTCCGGCGGAGACGTTCGAGGCGGCCATCCGCGACGAAGCGAAGGCGGCCGACAGCAACCTGCGCGGCTTCCGCGCCGGCCTTGAGGCGGCGCGCGCCGGCTTGGCCGCGACGGGTCCCGTCGCGCCGCACAAGCGCGGCCGTCCGGTGTTGCCGTCGCTGGCCGACATCGAGCGCGAGGTCGTGGCCGCCATGCCGGCGGCGGCGCGCGACATCGTGGTTGAAGGGGTCCGCCGGCTCGCCGCCTATCAGGATCTCGCCTATGCGCGGCGCTATCTTGACCGCCTTGCGCCGATCCGTGCCGCCGACACGCGCGCGCAGGCCGGCGGGAAATTGCTGCGCGAATGCGCCCGCCATCTCGCGGTGCGCATGTCGTTCGAGGACGTGATCCGCGTCGCCCAGGCCAAGATCGATCCGGCACGCTTCGCGCGCATCGCCGGCGAACTGAAGATCAAGCCCGGCGAGCCCTTCACCATTACGGAGTTCCTCAAGCCCGGCATCGAGGAACTGTGCTCGCTGCTGCCGCCACGGCTGGCGCGGCCGATCCTCGACTGGTCGGCGCGCCGCGGCTGGCTCGGCCGCGTGTACTGGGGCATGGAGGTCAAGACCACCTCGATCAGCGGCTATCTGCGCTTCTGGCTGCTGGCCAAGCTCCGGCGCTGGCGCCCGCGCAGCCATCGCTTCCAGGAGGAGCAGAAGGCGATCGACTCCTGGCTCGGCCTGATCGCACAGGCGGCGATGCTGTCGGGCGATCTGGCGCTCGAGATCGTCGAATGCGCGG
>DATFWC010000486.1:0-14330 GCA_035259885.1 Xanthobacteraceae bacterium | reverse complement strand
TTGCCGTACTTGCGCCGCAGGCGCTCGGCCGAGAGCTGGATCGGAGTCAGCGGATTCTTGATTTCGTGGGCGATGCGGCGGGCGATGTCGGCCCAGGCCGACGAGCGCTGGGCGGTGACCAGGTCGGTGATGTCGTCGAGCGTGATCACGTAGCCCTGCTCGCTGTCGCCCGCCCGCTCGCTGGTGACGCGGATCGACAGGTTGCGCTCGCGGCCGTTGCGGTTGATGGTGATCTGGCCCTGCACCAGACGGTGCGACGCCGAGCGCGCTTCGTCGAACAGCGTGACCAGCTCCGGGACGACGTCGGCCAGCGGCCGGCGCAGCACCTCGGCCTCGCCGTGGCCGATGAGCTTCTCGGCCGAGCGGTTGAGGATGCTGATGCAGCCGTCGGGATCGACGCCGATCACGCCGGCGCTGGCCCCCGACAGCACCGCCTCGGTGAACCGCCGGCGGCTGTCGATCACGTCATGGGCGCGGATGAGATCGTCGTGCTGCGTCCGCAGCTCCTGGGTCATCTTGTTGAAGGTCTCGCCCAGCTGCGCGAGGTCGCCTTCGTTCTCGTGCACCGGCACCTGCACATAGAGATTGCCGGTGGACACCTGGTTGGCGGCCCCGATCAGGCGCCGGATCGGCGCCACCAGGCTGGCGGCGAAATTGATGCCGAGCCACGCCGCCGACAGCAGGCAGATCAGCGCGATCACCGCGAACATCAGGCCGAACGCGATCTGCACGTTGAGCCGCCGCGCATCCAGGTTGGCGTAGGCCAAAACGCCCGCCTCGGTCACCCGCAATTGCTCGAGCACCTGCGGATTGAGCGGCCGCGCGACATAGAGATACGTGTCGTCATAGGACCGCAGCTTGATGATCGCCGCCACATAGTCGGCATTCGGCAGGAGCGCGATCTGCGGCTCGCTGTCGCCCACCTCGGCCAGCGCCTCGCGCGACGGTCCGCGGAATTCACGATTGAACCCAAGATCGGCCCGTTCGATCACGGCAAGATCGCCGCCGATCATCATGGCGGCCGGCAGATTGCGCAGCGAGGCCTGCGCGCGCAGGTATTGGCGAAAGCGCTCGCGATCGGTCTCGAACATCGGCTTGGCGCGCGCCAGATCGACGGCCATCGCCATAATGTCGCCGCGCACCGTTTCGGCGTGTTCGCGCACATAGGCCTGGGCGACGCTCAAAGAATTCTCGATCACCTTGCGGGTGGTCACCGAGAACCAGCGATCGAGGCCGCGGTCGAGCGTGATGCTGGCCACCAGGGCCAGCAGGATCGCCGGCACCGCCGCCATGACGGAGAACAGGCCGACGATGCGGACATGCAGCCGTGCGCCCGCCTGCCCGCGCTGGCGCGCCTGAATGACATTGAAGACCTCGCGTGCCGTCAGCCCGACCAGCACCAGGACCGTGATGGCATTGACCAAGAGGATCGGGATGACGACCTCGTTGGTCGGCGGGATCGGCGTGAAGCCGTTGAAGATCAGGAAGGTCGCCAGCGCCGACAGCAGCGCGACGGCGACCGCCACCGGCCCGAGAAAACCTCTTGCACGCTTGTGACCTGGGCCTGCCGCCACCCCAGCGTCCGCGACCTGGTCCACGCCCGTCATAAGCCCCCAAATACCCGAAAATTCTGGACAAATGATGCTTTTCTACAACAATGTTGCCCGATTGCGACAATTCCGCGGCGTAAGACCGGGCTATCGGCCAGAATCTTGGGGGGTGATGCCCGGGAGTGACACCCGACCGCCACAGCGGAGCCGGGCCCGGCGGCCGATATTTTGCAAAAACCGATAGGACCTCAGCCGTACGGTCGATGTGCCCCGCCTCCGTTGGTGACACCGTCCCATGGCGCGCGCCCAGGCGCGCGTTCCACCACCATGGAGGGGTGTCATGCAGACGGACTATCAGGCGTTTGTGCCACCGCGCACACTCGGTCGTTGCACGCGGCTCAAGCTCGCGCTGTTGACGGCGTGCATCCTCGCGATGCCGGCCGCCTCGCCTTTCGCCGAGGAGGCGCGCAAGGAACCGATCGCCCTCACGGGCCGAATTGTGGCGGTCGGCATTCCGGGCGCGGGCGCCGTCGCGCCGGTTGGCTTCTTTCATCCCGGCGGGCCGTTCCACGACAATGCGGCCTTTGCGGCCTTCGCCCAGCCGGGCCGCATCCTCGACCGCAGGCGCGTGCTCGTCGCCGGCAGTTCGAATTTCGGTGCGCCGCGCGCACGCACCGACGAGGCGGAGGGCTCGGTGCTCTCGCTCGATCCGGACGGTCCGACCATCGTCGTTCCGCCCGCCTTCGCCGCCGCCGGCAACCAGGCGAGCGCGGCCGGCGGCCGCGTTCAGTTGTTCACCGCGCAGAGCCCGGCCTTCCTCAACAGCGTGCGCACGCCGGGCGCCGCCAGCGCCGACTTCCCGACCGTGAGCAATCCGCTCGGCATCTCGATCAACAATGCGTTCGGCCGGCTGTGGTTCTCCAACACGCCGACCGACGCGCAGGGTATCGGCACCGAATCGATCGCCGATCCGACCGGCGAGCCGCTGGCCAATGCGCCGAGCAAGCTGCTCGGCGGCGTGTTCGCCGGCGAGATGACCAATCGCTCGCCGCAACTCGTAACCGGCGGTCTCAAGCAGGGCGCGGTGGCGACCGCGCTCATCGGCATGTCACCCGACGGCAGCAAGCGCGCCGTGTTCGCCGTGCTCACCACCGACGGCGCACTGGCGCAGGCCCACACCGAGTTCGCGCTCGACGGCCTGGCGCCGGCCGGGACCATCCGCCCGATCCCGGTGCCGCTTGTCAGCGACGCCGAGCGCGCGCGCATCACCCGCGCCGGCATGGTGTTCAACTGGGTGCCGGAGCGGATCCTGTTCGTCACCGATCCGCAGCGCAACGCGGTCGTGGCGCTGACGCTGACCAGCGACGACAAGGTGTTCGGCGTGCGCGACAACCGCACCTTCACGCCGCCCGGCCTGGACGCTCCGGTCGATCTTGCGCCGGCCGTGCCGGAGACGGCGAACCCGGGCTTCGCCAGCAACACCACCTTGGCGGGCAACGCCGACTTCTACGTGGTCAATCGCGGCAACGGCACAATCGCGCGCATGCGCCAGGACGGCACCATCGTGGCGGTGCGCGGCGTCGCGCTGCCGGACGGGGCTCGCGTCGGCGCGGGACGTCTCAACGGCATCACGGTGTCGCCCGATGCACAAAAAATCTGGGTGACGGTGAGCGGCGCCGTTGCCGGCTACCCGGATGCGCCTGGCGCGCTGCTCGAGCTGCCCGCCTTCGGGCCGGAACGGGCAAGCCTGCCCGACGCCATCCAGTTCGCTTCGGCCGACCCCGCCGCCGGCGGGGTCGACCCCGTCGGCCGCGGCGCCCGCCTGTTCCACGCCGAGTTCACGCCGCGGGACGGGCTCGGGCCGCTGTACAACGCGCGCTCCTGCGTCGAGTGCCACCAGAGCCCGACCGCCGGCGGAATGGGGCTGAAAAGCCTCGCCATGGTCCAGCGCGTCGGCCGCTTCGACGGCGGTTCGTTCGATCCGCTCGTTGGCCGCGGCGGACCGGTGGCGCGCGCCCATACGATCGCCGAGCTCGGCGTGCCGTGCGACGTGCCGCGCGGCCCGCCCGCCGCCGCCAACCTGATCTCGGTCCGCAATGCGGCCTCGTTGTACGGCCTCGGGCTGATCGATCGCATTCCCGACACGGTAATCATGGCCGGCGCCGTTGCGCGCGGATCCGTCAGGGGCCGCCCCAACATCGTGCTGGGCGATGAGGGACTCGAACGCGTCGGCCGCTTCGGCTGGAAGGCCGACGTCGCCGGCCTCGAGCAGTTCGTCGCGGAAGCGTTTCGCAACGAGCTGGGCATCACCAGCCCGCTCGCACCAACCGATCTCGTCGCGGGCGGCGCCAATTGCGGCAAACCCGGCGCGACCCTGGACCGGGCCGCCATCCGCGCCGTGAGCGCCTACCTGACGACGCTGCCACCGCCGTCGAGCGGCCGCGCGCCGGATGCGCAAGGCACGGATATGTTCGCCGCGATTGGGTGCGCGGCCTGCCACACCCCTGCCCTGGCGGCCGACACCATCGATGTGCCGCTCTATTCCGATCTGCTGCTGCACGACATGGGACCGGCGCTCGACGACGGCGTCGTCCAAAACAATGCCCGCGGCCGCGACTGGCGCACCACGCCGCTGTGGGGACTGGCCACGCGTGGCCGCTTCCTGCACGACGGCCGCGCGCACACCGTCGCCGAGGCGATCCTGGCGCACGACGGCGAAGCGGCGGCGTCCGCCAAGGCCTTTCGCCAGCTCAATGCCGAGGCCAGGCGCTCGCTCATCACATTCCTGTCATCGCTGTGAGCGCGAATCCAGGCGAAAACTCCGATATGCCTTGCCTACGACAGGGCGGCGGATTGTCTCGCATCGTTCCAACTGCAAACATATTCATGAACGCAATGGGCGTTGGCGGCGTCGGAAGATCCGGATTCGCCCAGGAGGGAAACGATGAGACATCGCACGCGGCTCTTTCTCGTTGGCGCAGCGACGCTCGCCGGCGCCACGGCCGCCGCGTACGTGGTCGGCATGCCCGTGGCCGGCGGCACGCCGCTCGCCGCCGCGATGGCTGGCGAGACGCCGCCGCTTGCCCACACGGGATTTCCCATGTGCCGGACGCCCGGCGCTGATGCGGTGCGCACGGCGATCCGTCTTGCCCAGACGCGAACCGAAGTGCCGCCCGCCGAGATGCAGGCCGCACGGCCGACGCCCGACTTCGCCGAGAGCGAGCCGCCGTTGTGGGACGGGCTCGGGATAGTGAGCTACAAGGTCACGACGTCGAGTGCCGAGGCGCAGGCCTATTTCGACCAGGGACTGCGCCTCGCCTACGCGTTCAACCATGGCGAGGCCCAGCGCGCCTTCCGCAAGGCGCAGAAACTCGATCCCGCCTGTGCCATGTGCTTCTGGGGCGAGGCGTTGGTGCTCGGTCCCAACATCAATCTGCCGATGCAGGACGACGCGGTGAAGCCGGCTTTCGCCGCCGCGCAGAAGGCGCGCGCCCTTGCGGCGGCCGCAAGCCCGCGCGAGCAGGCGCTGATCGCGGCGCTGGCCAGGCGCTACGCCGACGACGCCAAGGCCGACCGCGCGCGCTTCGACGCCGCCTATGCGGCCGCCATGGCCAAGGCCGCGGCCCAGTTTCCTGACGACAACGAGATCGCCGTGCTCTACGCCGAGTCGGTGATGGATCTGAGCCCGTGGAATTACTGGCAGCCGGGCGGACGCCAGCCCAATCCGCAGAGCGTCGCCATCGTGCCGACGCTCGAGCGCGTGCTCGCCCGCGACCCGAATCATCCCGGCGCCATTCACTTCTACATCCATGCGGTGGAAGCCTCGGACCGGCCGCAGCGCGCCGAGCGCTATGCCGACCGCCTGCGCGGCGCCATTCCCGGCGCCGGCCACCTCGTGCACATGCCGAGCCACATCTACTACCGGCTCGGGCGCTATCTCGACGCGCTCGCCGACAACAAGACCGCGGTGGCCGTCGACGAAAAGTATCTCGCCGACGCCAACGCGCCGATGGGCGTGTACCGGCTCGGCTACTATCCGCACAATGTTCATTTCGTCATGGCGTCGGCGCAGATGGCCGGCGACGGCGCGACCGTCATCGCGGCTGCCGAGAAGCTGCGCGGCCTCATTCCCGACGACGTCGCGCGCGGCATCGCGATGGCTCAGCCTGTGAAGGCGGCCTCCTACTTCGCGCACGCGCAGTTCAGCACGCCCGACGCCATCCTGTCGCTGCCCGACCCGGGCGACGGCATCCCGTACGTCAAGGCGATGTGGCTCTACGCGCGCGGCATCGCTCATGCGGCGCAACGCAAGTTCGACGCCGCAATGGCCGAAGCCGACGCGATCACGGCGCTCGCCCGCACGGCCGATTTCACCCTGCTCGACGCCTCCGGCATTCCGGCGCAGCAGGTGATGACGCTCGCGCGCACGGTGATCGCCGGCCGCGTGGCACAGGCGCGCGGAGATTTTTCCGCCGCGATCACGCAATTCGAGCAGGCCGCGACGCTGCAGGACGCGCTGCCCTATACCGAGCCGCCCTACTGGTACTACCCGGTGCGGCAGACCCTCGCCGCCGCGCTGCTGCAGGCGGGCCGCCTGGCGGAAGCCGAAACACAATTCCAGCGCGCGCTCGAACGCGCGCCGGCCAACGGCTGGTCCTATTACGGCCTGGCGCAGGTGCTGCGGGCGCGCGGCAATGGCGCCGCGGCGGCCAAGGCGGAAGCGGAGCTCGCCAAGACCTGGGTCGGCGACCGCGGCCTCCTGCAGATTTCGAATCTGTAGAGCTGTTCTGGGCGAGTTTCTGACGGGCAGCGAACTCGGCCGGCTCCCCCTCCCCACTGGGGAGAGGACTGGGGTGAGGGGGCGAGTGACTCTCGATATGCCCTTGCCCCCGACGCGCTACGCGCGTCGACGTCTCCCCGCCGGGGAGAGGTAGAGCAAGCGCCAAAATCTCGCGGCTAGTTCAGATCCGGCGCGATCCGACCACGATGACCACGGTCTTGGCGTCGGGCACGTGCTGCCCATCCGGCTGCCCGTCGAGCTGGACGTGGATCTCGCGGAATGCCGTCTGGATGGGGACGGCATGGGCCGGCGGCTGTTGCATGTCGCGCACCAGCAGCCACATGCCGGGCAGGTTGAGCGCCGCCGGCGCCTGCACCACCTTGGGATCGAACCCGGCGGCCTTGAGCGCGTCGCCGATCTGCTGCGCATAGGATCGCGGCTCGTCGTCATTGGCGTGGAAGACGATCACCGGCCCCTTCGGCGCCTTGGTGAGCCATTCGACCAGCAGCGTCTGGTCTTCTGGCGCGATCACGCGCCATTTCAGCCTGGCCAGCTGCAGGCGAAGCTGGGCCGAATCCCGTTCCAGCATCTTGGCGCGTTCGCCCGCGGCCGCGGCCTGCGCATTCAGGCCGGCGGCGATGCGCTCGCTGGTGTTGCGGCTGCTGCGCGTCGCGACGATGGCGCCGGCAATCCCGGCGATCACCAGCAGCGCCCCGAACTTGCCGAGGGCCCATTGCCAGCCGGGGCGGCGTTCGAGGCCCGACAGCCGGGTGAGCCATTCGAACTGGGTCAACGCCACCAGGATCACGCCGGCCAGGACCACGGCCACGGCGATGTTGCCAAGCCGGTCCCAGGTCGCGAGCTCCTGCGCCAATGCCGGGTATTCGTTCATTGCTTCCGCTTCACAGACATTTGCGTCCGCAATGTGAACGCGTGACGCGGGCGCCGTCCAGTACTGGCGCGATATCGCCGCACCCGCGCCCGCGGCCTGTCCGGAATGGTGCTGCCCTGTTTCCAGTGTTAGCCTTTCGGGCGTTAACGCGCGTCACCGGCGCGCCATGGGAGACGGCATGATGGTTCCGTGTCATCGGGTGGCGGCCGCGGTTGCGGCGATCGCATTGGTCATGGGCGTCGTGGTCGCGAGCCAGGACGCCTGGCCGCAAGCCGCGCGGACGCTCAAGATCGTCGTCCCCTACACGCCCGGCAGCGGCCCCGACATCCTGTCCCGCCTGATGGCGGACGAGATCGGGCGCGCCCACGCCGCTGCCGTCGTGGTCGAGAACCGCCCGGGCGCCGGCACCGTGATTGGAACCGAAGCGGCGGCGCGCGCCGCGCCCGATGGCACCACGGTTCTCCTGGTGGCCAATTCCTTCATCATCAATCCGTCCTTGCGCAAGGTGAACTACGACCCGGTGACCGGTTTCGAGCCGGTCTGCTACCTCGCGGCAACGCCGATGGTGCTGGTGGTCAACGGCGCATCGCCCTACGCGACGCTGAAAGACCTCATTGCCGCCGCGCGCGCCGATGCCGGCGCCGTGTCGTTTGCCAGCGGCGGACCGGGATCGTCGCTGCACGTCGCCATCGAGGTGCTCAAGCGCGCGGCGAACATCGGCGGCACCTATGTACCCTATGGAGGCACCGCGCCGGCGATCAATGCGCTCATGGGCAACCACGTGACCGCGGTGTTCGCCGACTATCCGACCGTGGTGTCGCACCTGCAGTCGGGCCGCCTGCGACCCCTGCTCACGGCGTCGCCGGCGCGCGTGGCGCCGCTGCCCGACGTGCCGACCTTCGCGGAGGCCGGGCTCGGCCCCTACGAGGCCGACATCTTCTATGGCTACGTGGCGCCGGCGAAGACGCCGGGCGACGCGCTGGCGCAGCTGGCCAGCTGGTTCGGCACCGCGCTCAACGCGCCCGACATGACGCCGAAAATCGCCAAGCAAGGGATGTTCCCGGTCGGCACCTGCGGGCCCGAGTTCGGCGCCTACATGCGCCGCCAGGCCGACGCCTACGCCAGCATCATCCGCGAGGCGAACATCAAGGGCGAGTAGAAACACACTCGGCGTCATCCCGGACGGCGCGCGGCGCGCGCTTGCGCGCCAAAGCGAGCCGATCCGGGATCCAGGTACCCCGACATGGCGGGAAGAGGCACGGCAGGGATACCTGGGTCCCGGCTCTCGCGCCTTGCGGCGCTCGGCCGGGATGACAGCCGTACTCAATGCGCGAGAATCTTTGACAGGAACGCCTGCGCCCGCTCGCTGCGCGGCTTGCCAAAGAATTCCGCCGTGGGCGCGTCCTCGACGATCTCGCCCTTGTCCATGAACACGACGCGGCTGGCGACCTGGCGGGCGAAGCCCATCTCGTGCGTCACCACCATCATGGTCATGCCGTCCTTGGCCAGCGCCACCATGACGTCCAGCACCTCCTTGATCATCTCCGGGTCGAGCGCCGAGGTCGGCTCGTCGAACAGCATGGCGATCGGGTCCATGGCGAGCGCGCGGGCAATGGCGACGCGCTGCTGCTGACCACCCGACAGCTCGCCGGGATATTTGTGCGCGTGCTCGCTCAAGCCCACGCGCTCGAGCAGCCGCCGGCCTTTGTCGATCGCTTCACGTTGCTTGCGCCGCAACACCTTGACCTGAGCCAGCGTGAGGTTGCGCATGACGGTGAGATGCGGGAACAGCTCGAAGTGCTGGAACACCATGCCGATGCGCGCCCGCAGCTTCGGCAGGCCGCGTCCGGCGTCGCCGACCGAGACGCCGTCGACCACGATCCGGCCCTGCTGGAACGGCTCGAGGCCGTTGACGCACTTGATGAGCGTGGACTTGCCCGAGCCCGACGGGCCACACACCACCACGACCTCGCCCTTCTCGACCAAGGTCGTGCAGCGATTGAGGACCTGCATGGTCCCGTACCATTTGCTGACTTTGCTGATGGTGATCATCGCGGGTATCAGCGGATGATGGCGGTGCGGCGCTGGATGACGCGCACGCCGTGCGACGCCGCCAGAGAGATGACGAAGTAGACCAGCGCGGCGAACAGGTACATCTCCACCAGCCGGCCGTCACGCTGCGCCACTTTCGAGGCGGCGCCGAGGAAGTCGGTGATGGACAGAACGTAGACCAGCGAGGTGTCCTGGAACAGGATGATGGTCTGGGTCAGCAGCACCGGGATCATGTTGCGGAACGCCTGTGGCAGCACGATTTGCGCCATGGTGGTCGGATAGGTCATGCCGAGGGCCTGGGCCGCTGCCACCTGGCCGCGCGGGATCGACTGGATGCCGGCGCGCATGATCTCGGCGAAATACGCGGCCTCGAACAGCGTGAACGTCACCAGCGAGGAGGCGAAGGCGCCGACGCGGATCGGCGCCGACGCGCCGGTGAGCCATTGGCCGATATAGGGCACGAGGAAATAGAACCAGAAAATCATCAGCACCAGCGGCACCGAGCGCATCAGGTTGACGTAGGCTGCGGCCACGAGCGAGAGCGGCGCGATGCCCGACAGCCGCATCAGCGCCAGCACCGTGCCGAACGCGATGCCGCCGACGGTGGCGAGCGCCGTCAGCGTCAGGGTGAACGTCATGCCGTCGTAGAACAGATACGGCAGCGAGCGGATGATCACGTCATAGTCGAAGTTGCCGAACATCGCGCCCTCACCCGGTCGGCGCGCGCGGCGCCGCTCCGATATAGCCCGGCACCGCGACGCCGCGCTCGACCCGGCGCATCGCAAAGGTCACCGCGACGTTGATGACGATGTAGATGAGGGTCGCAGCGGTGAACGCCTCGAACACCTGGAACGAGAATTCCTGCATCGACCGCGCCCGCGCCGTGAGCTCCATCAGGCCGATGGTGAGCGCGACCGCGCTGTTCTTGATGATGTTGAGGAATTCCGAGGTCAGCGGCGGCAGGATGATGCGATAGGCCATGGGCAGCAGCACATAGCGATAGGCCTGCGGCAGGGTGAGGCCGAGCGCCAGCGAGGCCAGGCGCTGCCCGCGCGGCATGCTCATGATGCCGGCGCGCACCTGCTCGGCTACCCGCGCCGAGGTGTAGAAGCCGAGCGCCACCACGGCGGTCCAGAACGACGCGTCAGGGAGCTGCTTCAGCCACGTGCCGAAGGTTTTTGGCACGACCTCCGGCAGCACGAAATACCAGAGGAACATCTGCACCAGCAGCGGGATGTTGCGGAACAGCTCGACGTAAGCGTGGCCGAGCCGCACCAGCCAGGGACTGGGCGTGGTGCGCATGACGCCGACGATCGAGCCGAGCGTCAGCGCCAGCACCCAGGCGGCGAGCGCGGTGGCCAGCGTCCACCCCGTGCCGAGCAGGAGCGTCTGCCAATACGTGTGAGCGCCGTCGGGAGAAAGATCCCAGAGAATGCCCCAGTACCAATGGTAGTTCACGCCCGCCCTGCCGCTGTCACATCGCCGGCCGTTCCCGGATCGATCCTAGAGCATGATGCCGAAAAGTGGGTACCGGTTTTCGGAAAAGATCATGCTCCAAGCATAAGTTAGATCGAGATGACGATTCGAAGAAAAGTCATCTCGATCTAGCGCAGAAACATGGCGGTTGCTGCGTTGGGACGCATAGGCAGAGCAGCTTGCTCCACCTCTCCCCGGCGGGCAGAGAGCCTGCCCCGGACTTGATCCGGGGTCGATGCGAGCGCAGCGAAGCAAATCGGGTGAGGGGGAACAAGCCTATGGAAAGACCCCTGCCCCCTCACCTCGACCCTCTCCCCGCCGGGGAGAAGGAGCGCGCCGAGCTTCGAATTTCGTCTGCGTTCAAACCGTGCCGCTGAGGGCCGTTAGTACGCCGCGGGGTCGCCGCTATCGGTGGGATTGGCGATCACCTTCTTGAAGGCGGCGCTCATCGGCACGTTGAGGTTGACGGCCTTGGGCGGGATCGGCTTCAAAAACCACTTGTCATAGATCGCATTGATCTGACCGCCCTTGTAGATCGCCGTCATGGCGCCATCGACCACCTTCTTGAACGCCGGGTCGTCGCGCCGGACCATGATGCCATAAGGCTCGACCGAGAGCGCGTCGGCGGAAATGACGTAGTCGGCCGGCGCCTTGGAGCCGGCGACCAGGCTGTAGAGCAGGATGTCGTCCATGAAGAAGGCGGCCGCGCGGTCGGTCTCGACCATGAGGAACGCCTCGGCGTGATCCTTGGCGGCAAGAATGTTCATCCCGAGATTCTTTTGCGCGTTGATCTCGGTCGCCTGCTTGATGTTGGTGGTCCCGGAGGTCGACACGACGGTCTTGCCCTTGAGGTCGTCGACTGTTTTCAGGTTGGCGGCCTTCTTCGACACGAAGCGGTTGGCGGTGACGAAATGCGTGATGGTGAAACCGACCTGGCGCTGGCGCTCGAGATTGTTGGTGGTCGAGCCGCATTCGAGATCGATCGTGCCGTTCGCCATCAGCGGGATACGGGTCGCCGAGGTGACCGGGTTGAGCTTGACGTCGAGCTTGGCGAGCTTGAGCTCGCTCTTCAGGCGCTCGACGATCCGCCCGCACAGATCCATGGCGTAACCCACCACTTGTTGCTTGTCGTCGTAGTAGGAAAACGGCACCGACGACTCGCGGTGGCCGAGCGTGACCGTGCCCGTGTCCTTGATCTTCTTGAGCGTGCCGGTCGGCTCCTGGGCGAGCGCCGGGGCGGCAGCGAAGCTCGCCGCCGCGACCATCGAAAGCAGCATTTTCAGATGCATCGCAGTTCTCCGCTGTGAACAGGATTTCGATTCCCGGCAGCTCCGCGCGCCGGTCGATGAGCGAGCGTCAATCCCTCACCCTAACATAGGTTCCTGGCGCGTCCTCGCGCGGCCGCAGATGGCCGCCGCCGGGCTCGCGCGCCGGTACTTCGGTGGCGTCCTGCGCCCGGATCCATTCGAACCAGTCCGGCCACCAGGAGCCCGGGTGCTCCTTGGCCTTGCCCAGCCAGCGGTCGAGATTGCTGCTGGTGGGCTTGGGGCCGGTCCAATACTGATACTTCATTTTGCCCGGCGGATTGACGACGCCGGCGATGTGGCCGGAGCCCGCCAGCACGAAACGCACCGGCCCGCCGAAGTATTTGGAGCCGAGCAATACCGACTTCGCCGGCGCGATGTGATCCTCGCGGGTGGCGAGATTGTAGATCGGGATCTTGATGTCTTTCAGTTTGAGCTTCTGCCCGGCGATCACCATGCTGCCCTTGCTGAGCCGGTTCTTCAGGTAGCAGTTGCGCAGATAGAACGAATGGTTCGCCGCCGGCAAGCGGGTCGCATCCGAATTCCAATAGAGCAGGTCGAACGGCGGCGGCTCCTTGCCCTTGAGGTAGTTGTTGATGACGTAGGGCCAGATCAGGTCGTTCGAGCGCAAGAGGTTGAAGGCGGTCGCCATCTTCTTGCCCTCGAGATAGCCGCGCTCGCTCATCTCGCGCTCGCGCGCCGAGATCTGCTCCTCGTCGACGAACACCTTGAGATCGCCGGCGTGGGTGAAATCGACCTGCGCGGCGAACAGCGTGGCCGAGGCGATGCGCTCGTCCTGCCTCGCGGCCAGATAGGCGAGGGTGGTGGCAAGAAGCGTCCCGCCGACGCAATAGCCGATGGCGTTGACCGCGCGCTCGCCGGTGGCCTGCTCGATGACGTCGAGCGCGGCGAGGGGACCCTCGCGCATGTAGTCTTCGAAGCTCTTCTTCGCGAGCTTGGCATCCGGATTGACCCAGGAGATCAGGAACACGGTGAGGCCCTGGTCCACGCACCACTTGATGAAGGATTTATCCGGCGTCAGATCGAGGATGTAGAACTTGTTGATCCAGGGCGGCACGATCAGGATCGGCCGCTTGAGCACAGATACGGTCGCGGGTGCGTACTGGATGAGCTGCATCAGCTCATTTTCGAAGATCACCTTGCCGGGCGTGATCGCGAGATTGCGGCCGACCTCGAACATCGCGGCGCTGGACTGGCGAATCTTGAGGTTGCCGTGGCCGGCCGCGATGTCCTCGGCCAGCATGTGCATGCCGCGCACCAGGTTCTCGGCCTTCGAGGCGAGGGTCTCGCGCAACAGCTCGGGGTTGGTCAGCACGAAATTCGAGGGCGCGATCGCGTTGGCGATCTGGCGCACATAGAAGTCGGCCTTCTGCTGCGTGTGCGGGTCGAGCCCCTCGGCGTCGCGCACCAGCCGGTTCGCCCATTGCACCGTCAGGAGATAGGCCTGCTTGAGGAAGTCGAAGAACTGATTGCTCGACCATTCCGGATCGGCGAAGCGGCGGTCGCGCGGGTCGGGCTCGGCGACGGGTTGCACCGTCTCGCCGGCCATGCGCTTGACGGCATTGGCCCAGAGATCGAGATAGGCCTTGCCCAGCTCCGTTTGCACGTGCAGCGCGCGCTGCGGATCGCGCAACCAGTAGTCGGCGACCTGGCCGAGGGTTTTCACCACGTCGGTGATCTCGGCGTATTGGTCGTCGACCTGGCCTTCTTCGCGCGGCTTGAGGTAGGCCGCGAGCGCCCTGCCGCCCTCTTCCATCATCCGGGCGGTGTTGCGGGCGAACGCCTCGACGTCAAACGGGGCGCCTTGGGTCGGTTCTGACGGGGCTCTCACGGTAACGCCTCAAATTCGCGAGTCCGGCGTGGGCCCGGCAAGGTCTTTCGCGGCCGCAATTGAGACTTTACCCGTGACCGGCCCAAGACGCATCAGCGGTTTTCTGCGGTAAAATGCAGCCCTTCGACCGCTCGCGAGGGGCAAACCTTGCTTTGGTCATATTGGGGTCCTACAGCTTCCACGCAATTGGTTGAACGGGCAGCAATTTTGCGTTGAAGCGTGAGGGGACGGGTGGCGCGAAACCGTGCCATCCGGCCAGGGGTCGACCGGCATGACATCGCCATTGCGCCTGCGGAGCTTGCCGCGCCGCGCCCTGGTCGCCGCCGGGCTCCTTGCTGGCGCCACGGCGTTGGCGGGCTGCGGCAGTACCATCGCCGATCGCCTGCCGACTGCGGCCGGTGGCTTGCCCGAGGGCAGCCCGCAG
>DATFWC010000485.1:0-5225 GCA_035259885.1 Xanthobacteraceae bacterium | reverse complement strand
AGCGCCGCTTCGCCGCCATCGAGCGGGAGCTGGCGGCGCGCGGCAAGTCACCGAGCAACGCGACGCTCGCCGAGATGGACGCGCTGTGGGATGAGGCGAAGGCGGCGGAGAAGGTCGAAGGCGGCTGAGCATGTTCGCCATGCCGACCCACGCACTCGGCTGTCATCCCGGCCGAGCGCGAAGCGCGAGAGCCGGGACCCAGGTACCCCTGCCAAGACTTATTTTCTGATGCAGGGATACTTGGATCCGGCCCTCGCTACGCTCGGCCGGGATGACAGCTGAGTTCCTCTGATAGGGTTGCGCCGCTACCGTGCGCTTGCCCAATGCTGCGCGGCTTCGGCCGCGTGCTCGATCTCCTGCTCGAACTTCCGCCGCACGGCGTCGGCCTTGGCCGGATCCACCCGCACCGTCATGACCAGCTTCCCGTCGTCGCGGCTGGCTTTCTCCAGCACCTCGGCATGGCGGTGCAGCCAGCTCGCCCCTGCCCCGTCGGCGGGATCGAGCGCCAGCGTCAGGGTCACGCGACCCGCCGCCACGCGCGCCTCGATGGTGTCCGCCAGACGATCGAGCCCCTCCCCGGTCACGGCCGAAACCAGGACGGGCCGCCGATCGGCCGGCTTGCGCGCTGCCGTGTTGGCCAGCTCCAGGCGCCGGTTCTCGTCGAGCAGGTCGAGCTTGTTCCACACTTCGATGAGGCGCGCGCCATCGTTGGGATCGACGTCGAGCCGGCGCAGCACCTCGGCGACGTCGTGCGCCTGCGCTTCCGCGTCCTCGTGCGACACGTCGCGGACGTGCAGGATCACGTCGGCCTCGACCACCTCCTCCAGCGTCGCGCGGAACGCCGCCACCAGCATGGTCGGGAGATCCGAGATGAAGCCGACCGTGTCGGAGAGGATGATGCGGGTGCCGTGCGGCAGGTCGACGGCGCGCAGGGTCGGGTCGAGCGTGGCGAACAGCATGTCGGCGGACAGCACCTCGGCCCGCGTCATGCGATTGAACAGGGTCGACTTGCCGGCGTTGGTGTAGCCGACCAGCGCCACGATCGGATAGGGCACGCGCTTGCGGCTGTCGCGGTGGAGTTTTCGCGTGCGCTTGACGCCTTCGAGCTCGCGCTCGATGCGGGCGATGCGCTCGCCGATCATGCGGCGGTCGGCCTCGAGCTGGGTCTCGCCTGGGCCGCCGAGAAAGCCGAAGCCGCCGCGCTGGCGCTCGAGGTGGGTCCACGAGCGCACCAGCCGGCTCTTCTGGTAGTTCAGATGGGCAAGCTCGACCTGCAGCGCGCCCTCGCGCGTGTGCGCGCGCTCGCCGAAGATTTCGAGGATCAGGCCGGTGCGGTCGACCACCTTGGCGTTCCACGCCTTCTCCAGATTGCGCTGCTGCACCGGCGAGAGCGCGCAATCCATGACCACCAGCGCCGCCTCGAGACTCTTGGCGAGCCCGGCAATCTCCTCGACCTTGCCCTTGCCCAGATAGGTTGCCGGCCGGATCTCGGCGAGCGGCACCAGGCCAGCCTCGACCACGTCAAGGTCGATCGCCCGCGCCAGACCGACCGCCTCCTCCAGCCGCGCCTCGGGGGAACGAAAACCCTCCTGGCGCGCGGCCGCGCCGCGGCGAAACGGCGTGATCACGATCGCACGCGTGCTCGCCGAGCCCGACTCAGCCGGGCTCAACCGGTTCGCCTGCCTGTCGCGACGGCGTGGTTCCAGGCTCTAAACCTTTTCCACCTGAGGGGCCTCCTCGGCCCCTTCGAACAGCTGGATCGGATGACCCGGCATGATCGTGGATATAGCGTGCTTGTAGACGAGCTGCGAGTGGCCATCCCGACGCAGCAGCACGCAGAAATTATCGAACCACGTGACGACGCCCTGGAGCTTGACTCCATTCACCAGGAATATGGTGAGCGGCGTCTTGTTCTTGCGTACGTGATTGAGGAAGGTATCTTGAAGGTTCTGAGAGCGGTCGGCCGCCATTGCCGTTTGTTCCATTATTCGCTCGCGGCTTTGCCCCTCCGCGAGACGTTCTTGTATGTCCTGTCGCCCGAAAATTCCCCTGGGTGGACTTTGGCCCTGCCATTAGATGGTACGGGCAGGGCTAGCGCAAGTCCAACTTGCAGGCGTATAAGCCATGCCCTCCTCCCGGCCTTCAGCCTGTTTCTGCATGACGATGGAAATCGCGGCGCAAGGCGTTGGCCACCAGGCCGGGCGCGCCGTTGCCGATTGGCCGGCCGTCGATTGATACCACCGGCATGACGATCTGGCTGGCCGAGGTGACGAAGGCCTCGCGCGCTTCATACGCTTCCGCCACGGAAAATCTGCGCTCCTCGAGGCCGAGATTCTGGGCGGCGGCCACGTCGAGAACCACGGTGCGGGTTATCCCACGCAAAATTCCGTGATTGGCCGGCCGCGTGACCAGCTTTCCGTCACGCGTCACGATCCAGGCATTGCTCGACGCGCCTTCGGTGACGAAGCCGTCCCGGTCGACGAACCAGGCTTCCCGGGCGCCGGCCGTGCGCGCGGCTTCCTTGGCCAGGACATTGGGCAGCAGCGAGACCGACTTGATGTCGACGCGGTCCCAGCGGTTGTCCGGCACTGTGACGACCGCGATTCCGTCGGCTGCCAGACGTTCCTGTTTGGCGCTATCGAGATTGCGCGCGGTGACGACCACGCTCGGCCTCGTCTCCGGCGCGGGAAACAGGAAGTCGCGCCGGGCGACCCCGCGCGTCACCTGCAGATAGACGAGCCCGTGCTCCACCCGGTTGCGCCGCACGGTTTCGTGCAGCACGACGCCGAGGGCGGCCAGGCTCATCGGCAGCGCGATCCCGAGTTCGCCGAGCGAGCGCACCAGGCGCTGCATGTGCCGGCGCTCGTCGACCAGCCGTCCTTCCCTCACCTCGCAGACTTCATAGACGCCGTCGGCGAACTGGTAGCCGCGGTCCTCGACATGGACCGCCGCCGCGCGATGCGGCAGGTAGCGGCCGTTCACATAGGCGATGCGCGCCATTCCGCGTGCTTAGCTGATTCCGAGCGCCTTGAGCTTGCGGTGAAGCGCCGAGCGCTCCATGCCGACAAACTCCGCGGTGCGCGAGATGTTGCCGCCGAACCGGCTGATCTGCGCCAGCAGGTACTCGCGCTCGAACACTTCGCGCGCGTCGCGCAGCGGCAGGCCCATCAGCTGCTCGCCCCCTCCTCCGTTGGGCATGGCCGGGACCATGGCGCCGACCTCCTGCGGCAGCATGCTGGCGCTGATCACCGCGTCGGTGTCGCCACCGGCCAGGATCATCAGCCGCTCCACGTTGTTGCGCAGCTGCCGCACGTTGCCCGGCCAGTCGTGCGATTGCAGCACGGCGACCGCGTCCTCGCCGATCTTGCGCTTGGGCAGGCCGGTCGTGAGCGAGATGTGGTCCATGAAATGGTTGATGAGGTCGGGGATGTCCTCCCGCCGCTCGGCCAGCGGCGGCACGCGGATCGGCACCACGGACAGGCGGTGGAACAGGTCCTCGCGGAATTTTCCGGCGGCGATCTCGGCCTCGAGGTTGCGTGCCGTCGACGAGATGATGCGCACGTCGACGGAGATCTTTTTCGTGCCGCCGACCCGCATGAAGGTCTGATCGACCAGCACGCGGAGAATCTTGTTCTGCGTCTCGCGCGGCATGTCGGCAATCTCGTCGATGAACAGCGAGCCGCCGTCCGCCTCCTCCAGCGCGCCCGGCTTGCGCGCCTGCGATCCGTTGGACGCCTCGATGCCGAACAGCTCGGGCTCCATCCGCTCGGGGGTGATCGCCGCCGCGTTGATCACCACGAACGGGCCGTTGGCGCGGATCGAATGTGCATGGATGCTGCGCGCTGTCAGCTCCTTGCCGGCGCCGGACGGCCCGACGATGAGGATGCGACTGTTGGTCGGCGCCACCTTGTCGATGACTTGGCGCAGCTGGTTGATGGTCGAGGAATGCCCGACCAGCGAAGTAGGCAGCGGCGACCACTGCTTGAGCTCCTTGACCTCGCGCTTGAGCCGCGAGGTTTCCAGCGCCCGATCGGCGATCAGCACCAGGCGGTCGGCCTTGAACGGCTTCTCGATGAAGTCGTAGGCGCCGCGCTTGATCGCCGAGACCGCCGTCTCGATGTTGCCGTGCCCCGAGATCATGACCACCGGCAGGTCGGAGTGCTCGACCTTGATGGCGTCGAGCAGCTGCAGCCCGTCAAGCTTGCTGCCCTGGAGCCAGATGTCGAGGAACACCAGGCTCGGCCGCCGCGTCGTCACCGCGGCAAGCGCTTCGTCGCTGTCACGCGCCGTGCGCGTGGTGTAGCCCTCGTCCTGAAGGATACCCGCGACCAGCTCGCGGATATCGATCTCGTCGTCGACGATGAGAATATCGGCCGCCATGCCCCTATCTCTCGCTCGCGACCAGACGTATCCTGGGCCCCGCCTCGCCCACGTCCGCCGCCTTTGCGTGGTCCTTTGTCCCCACAGTATCGGAATGCTCGGTGCCGGCGATCTCGGCGGCGGCGAAGCGCAGACGCATCCACGCGCCGCGGCCGCCCTTCGCCACGTCCGGAGCGTCGAACAGCTCGAGCTTGCCGCCGTGCTCCTCGAGAATCTTTCCAACGATGGCGAGCCCGAGGCCGGTCCCCTTCTCGCGGGTGGTGACATAGGGCTCGAGCAGCCGGTTGCGATTCTCCTTGGGCAGGCCGGTTCCGTTGTCGATCACGTCGATGACGACGTCGCTGCCGTCGCGCCCCGCCCGCACCAGGATGCGGCCGCGCGCGCGTTCCGTCGTCGGAACCGCCGCGATCGCCTCGGTGGCGTTCTTCACGATGTTGGTTACGGCCTGCGAGATCAGCCGGCGGTCGAACCGCGCCGGGATGGCCTCGTCGGTGGTCTCGACGTCGATGTCGATGTCGGGGTGCGCCACGCGCATCATGAACACGGCCTGCCGCACCGTGTCGGCGACGTCCTCGGCCGCGATCACCGGCTTCGGCATGCGCGCGAAGCGCGAGAACTCGTCGACCATGCGCTTGATGTCGTCGACTTGGCGCACGATCGTGTCGGTGCACTGCTCGAAGATGACCTTGTCTTCCTTGATGGCATTGCCGTACTTGCGCCGCAGGCGCTCGGCCGAGAGCTGGATCGGAGTCAGCGGATTCTTGATTTCGTGGGCGATGCGGCGGGCGATGTCGGCCCAGGCCGACGAGCGCTGGGCGGTGACCAGGTCGGTGATGTCGTCGAGC
>DATFWC010000484.1:0-4638 GCA_035259885.1 Xanthobacteraceae bacterium | reverse complement strand
CGCCGTCATTCCCCTCGTTGCCATTCCGGTCTCACTGATCGGCACGTTCTTCTTCATGGCGGCATTCGGCTTCACGCTGAACAACCTGTCGCTGTTCGGGCTGGTGCTGGCCATCGGCATCGTGGTGGACGACGCCATCGTTGTGGTGGAGAACGTCGAGCGCAACATCGCGGCCGGGCTCAGTCCCCACGATGCCGCCATCCGCAGCATGGACGAGGTAGGCTCGGCGCTGATCGCCATCGCGCTGGTGCTGTGCGCGGTGTTCATTCCCTCCGCGTTCATCACCGGCATCTCCGGCCAGTTCTATCGCCAGTTCGCGCTCACCATCGCGGGCGCCACCATCATCTCGCTGATCGTGTCGCTGACGCTGTCGCCGGCCCTGTGCGCGCTGCTGCTGAAACCCCACGACCACCGGCCGCCGCGCCTGTGGGAGCGTCCGGTGCGCGGCTTCTTCCGCGTCTTCAATGCCGCCTTCGATGCGCTCGCGCGCGGCTACGGCTGGCTGGCCGCGCGCGTGGTACGGTTCGCCGCCATCATGCTCGTCGTCTATGTCGGGGTGCTCGCCTTCGGGCTGAACGAGTTCCGCCGCACGCCGGTCGGCTTCATTCCGCAGGTCGATCGCAATTTCCTCATCGTGGTGGCGCAGCTCCCGCCTGGAGCCTCGCTGGCGCGCACCGACGCCGTGATGCGGCGCATCGCCGACATCTGCCTGAAGACGCCGGGCGTCGCCCATGGCGTGAACATCGTCGGCTTTTCCGGCGCGACCTTCACCCAGGCGCCCAACGCCGGCGCGTTCTTCGCCGTGCTGGAGCCGTTCGAGAAGCGGGGACGCAACCCGGCGCTTTCGGCCTCCGGGATTCAGGGAGAGCTGCTCAAGCGGCTCGCCGGGATCCAGGAAGGTCTGGTCCTCGTTGTGCAGCCGCCGGCCGTGCAGGGCATCGGCAATGCCGGCGGCTTCCGCATGATGGTGGAAGACCGCGCCGGCCGCGGAGCGCAGGCGCTGCAGGCCGCCGTCTACGCCATGATGGGCCGCGCCGCCCAGACCCCCGGCCTGGTGCAGGTGTTTTCGCTGTTCGAGACCTCGACGCCGCAGCTCTATCTCGATATCGACCGCACCAAGGCGCAGCTCCTCGGCATCAGCATTCCCGACGTGTTCAGCTCGCTGCAGATCCTGCTCGGCTCGTCCTATGTCAACGACTTCAACCTGTTCGGGCGCACCTTCCGCGTCGTGGCGCAGGCGGAGAGCGGCGAACGGCTCGATCCCAAGGACGTGCTGAAGATCCGCGTGCGCAACTCGCTGGGCGAGACGGTGCCGCTCGGATCCTTCACCACCGTGCGCGACATATCAGGGCCGTTCCGGGTGCCGCGCTACAATCTCTATCCGGCCGCCGAGCTCGACGGCGCAGCGGCGCCCGGCTACAGCCAGGGCCAGGCAATCGACATCATGCAACGGCTCGCCGCCGAGACGCTTCCCGACGGCTTCAACTACGAATGGACCACGCTGGCGTTCCAGCAGCTGCGCGCCGGAAGCACCGCCATGTTCGCCTTCGTGCTGGCCGTTGTGTTCGTGTTCCTGGTGTTGGCGGCGCAGTTTGAGAGCCTGACGCTGCCGCTCGCCGTGATCATGATCGTGCCCATGTGCCTGGTGGCGGCGATCAGCGGCGTCCTGCTGCGCGGCCAGGACAACAACATCCTCACCCAGGTCGGCTTCGTGGTGCTGATCGGCCTGGCGGCCAAGAACGCCATCCTCATCGTCGAGTTTGCCACCCAGCTCGAGGAGCAGGGGCGCGACCGCTGGGCCGCCGCCGTGGAGGCGGCGCGGCTGCGCCTGCGCCCGATTCTGATGACCTCGCTCGCCTTCATCTTCGGCGTGGTGCCGCTGGTGTGGGCGATCGGCGCCGGCGCCGAGTTGCGCCAGACGCTGGGCACCGCGGTGTTCTTCGGCATGATCGGCGTGACGGCGTTCGGTCTCGTGTTCACGCCGGCGTTCTATGTCGTGGCACGCTGGATCGCCGACCTCGGGCGGCGGCGGGGCAGGGCACCGCGGGCGCCCACGCCGACGCCGCATCCGGCGGAGTAGGACGCCGGCGCGGTCGCCTGACCGCGTCAGCGCATGCCGGCGCCGGCGGCGGCCCCCCGTGGCAGCCGTCGTGCCGTCGGCGCGAATGCCGGCCAAGTCATCACTCTCAGGCGGAGCCACCATGAGCCTCAAGAAATTCGGAATCGGCCAGGCCGTCACGCGCAAGGAGGATGATCCGATCCTGCGCGGGCATGGCCGCTACGTCGCCGATCATGCGCCGGAGGGCGCGCTGCACGCGACGGTGCTGCGCTCGCCGCATGCCCATGCACGCTTCCGCGTCACCGATGTGGCGACCGCCCGCGCCATGACGGGCGTGCGGCTCGTGCTCACGGCCGACGAGGTGGCGGATCTCGGGCCGCTGCCGTGCGAGGTGGAATTGCCGGACACCAAGATCGCGGCATCGCCCTATCCGATCCTCGCGCGCGACGAGGTGCGCCATGTCGGCGATGCCGTCGCCTTCATCGTTGCCGATACGGTCGATCAGGCGCGCGACGCCGCGGAGGCGATCGCGATCGAATGGGAGGCCTTGCCGCACGTGGTCGACGCGGTCGCGGCGCTTGACGCCGGCGCGCCCGCCGTATGGCCGAAGGCGTCGGGCAACGTCGCGTTCACCACCCTTCTCGGCGACGCGGCGGCGACGCGCGCTGCCTTCGCGGCGGCGGCGCGCACGGTCTCGCTCACGCTGATCAACCAGCGCCTCGTCACCAACTATCTCGACACCCGCGGCGTCGTCGCGGTCCACGATGATGCCCACGATCGCACCACGCTGACCCTGTCGAGCCAGGGCAGCCACACCGTGCGCGACATCCTGTGCAACAGCGTGCTGAAGATTCCGCCGGAAAAGCTGCGCGTCCTCACGCCGGACGTCGGCGGCGGGTTCGGCACAAAGCTGTTCTGCTATCGCGAATACGCGCTCGCCGCCGTGGCGGCGAGGCAGCTCAAGCGCCCGGTCAAGTGGATCGCCGAGCGCACCGAGCACTTTTTGGGCGATGCCCAGGGGCGCGACAATGTCACCACGGCGAAGCTCGCGCTCGATGACAAGAATCGCTTCCTCGCGCTCGACGTGGACCTGATCGCCGACATGGGCGCGTACCTGTCGTGCTATGGGCCGTTCATTCCGTTCATCGGCGCCGGCATGTCGCCCGGCGTCTATGACATTCCGGCGTGCCACATCCGCGTGCGCGGCGTCTACACCAACACGGTGCCGGTCGACGCCTATCGCGGCGCCGGCCGTCCCGAGGCGGCCTACGTGATAGAGCGGCTGGTCGATGTCGCGGCGCGCGAGCTCGGCGTCGAGCCCGATGCGCTGCGGCGGAAGAATTTCATCAAGCCGAAGGCCATGCCGTACTTCACACCGACGGGAAAGACCTATGACTCCGGCGATTTCGCCGGGCACATGGCGCGCGCGCAGGAGATCGCCGACTGGGCCGGCTTCAGGCAGCGGCTGTCGCAGGCCAGGAAGACCGGCCGGCTGCGCGGCATCGGGCTGGCCACCTACATCGAGGCGTGCGGCAACAACGGGCCGGATGCCGCCACCGTGAAGCTCGAGCGCAACGGCGACGTCACCGTGCTGGCCGGCTCGCAATCGACCGGCCAGGGCCATCAGACCGCTTACGCGCAGATCGTCGCCGAGCATCTCGGCCTGGCGCCCGGGCGCGTCACGGTGATCCAGGGCGATACCGAGCTGATCGCCACCGGCACCGGCACCGGCGGCTCGAGCTCGATCCCGTGCGGCGGGGCGTCGGTTGCGGGAGCGGCGAAGAAGCTGGCCGCCGCGCTCACCCGGCTCGCCGCCGAAGCCCTGGAGGCGGGGGCCGACGATCTGGAAATGGGCGAGGGCGAGCTCCGCATCGCCGGCACCGACCGAAAAATCTCGTTCGCCGAGCTGGCCGGACGCGCCAGCGTCCTGCCGGCGACCACCGACGCCTTCACGCCCACCGAGGCGACCTATCCCAACGGCACTCACCTGTGCGAGGTCGAGATCGATCCGGCCACCGGCGCCGCGCACATCGTCAACTATGTGGTGGTGGACGATTTCGGCGTGACGGTGAATCCCCTGCTGCTCGCTGGCCAGGTGCATGGCGGCGCCGTGCAGGGCATCGGCCAGGCGCTGATGGAGCGCACCGTCTACGATTCGGGATCGGGCCAGCTCGTCACCGCGTCGCTCATGGACTATGCGCTGCCGCGCGCCGACGACAGCCCCTCGTTCACCTTCGAGACCCGCAACGTGCCATGCCGCACCAATGTGCTGGGCGTGAAAGGGGCCGGCGAAGCGGGCGCGATCGGCTCGTGCCCGGCCGTGATGAACGCCATCCTGGATGCACTGTGGCGCGCCTACCGCGTGCGACATGTCGACATGCCGGCGACGCCCGAGCGCGTGTGGCAGGCGATCGAGGAAGCGCGGCGGGTGCACACACTCTAGGCGGCCAGCGCGATTTCCACGGTCCGCCCCAGCGTTTGGCCGGCGCCCACGGCGCCATGCTCACGAATTCGTGAAGGCACGGTCTCTTGGCCGACATGGTTTGTTTTGAGGAATAACAAACTGGCATTGGGTGTTC
>DATFWC010000483.1:0-3757 GCA_035259885.1 Xanthobacteraceae bacterium | reverse complement strand
AGACCCGGCGCCCGGTCGAGCATGTCGATCTGCGCCCCATGCAGACGGGCGACCGCCGCCACCAGGCTGAGCCCCAGGCCGTTGCCGGGGGTGCGCCGGCTGTGCTCGAGCCGATAGAAGCGCCGGAACACGTGCTGGCATTGGTCGGCGGGAATTCCCGGGCCGTCGTCGGCGACCGAGATGACGGGGCCGCCATTGCTCTCCCGGACCTCCACGCTCACCCGGCCCGCTTCGCGGCCGTGTTTGATGGCGTTGTCCACCAGATTGGCGACCGCGTCGAACAGGAGGTCGCGGTCACCGGTGACCAGGGCGGGTCCATTGGCGACGGCGTTGATGTGCCCGCCTTTGTCCTCCGCGGCGGCATCGAACAGCTCGACGACCTCGCGGGCGATCTGCGCCAGATCGACGGCGCGGAACGCCGCCGTCCGGTCGTTCGCCTCGATCTGGGAGATCCGCGTCAGCGAGGAGAACATGCCGAGGACGCCCTCGAGGTCCGCCAGGATGTCGCCGATCAGCGATTGATCGACATTGTGGTTGCGCCGGTAGGCCTTCTCCAGCCGCCCGCGCATGCGCGTCAGCGGCGTGCGCAGATCGTGCGCCACGTTGTCCGTGAATTGCTTCACCTCTCCCATCAGGGCTTCGATGCGGTCGAGCATCGAGTTCAGGTTGGCGCCGAGCTCGTCCCACTCGTCGCGCGTCCCGCACAGGGGTATCCGCTGCGTGAGGTCGCTCTGCATGATGGCGCGGCTGGTCAGGTTGATGGCTTCGATCCGCCCCACCGTGCGTCGCGTCACCGAGACGCTGGCGACGCCCGCCAGCACGAATATCAACGACATGGCCACGATCAGGGCCGTGTTCATCTTGTCCACGAACTCGTCGAGATCCTCGATCTCCTTTCCCACCAGCAGGTGGCTGCCGTCGGGAAGCGTTGCGACAGTGGCGCGCAGCAGCGGCCGGCGCGGCGCATCCGGCTTGCGTTTCGGTGCCTCGAAGTTGCCCCATCCGCCGGCGGAGCCCTTCAGAGTTGGCGGCCACGCGTCGATGTTGCCCGCGACGGAAGTGAAACCGGCGTCGGCCAACAGATAGATTCCGTCGTCGAAGCTTGGGTCGGCGATGCGTTGGCCGATCGCCGCGATCAGCGCCGCGCGTCCGCCGCTGGCATAGGCTTTGTGTAGGACCGCCAGTTCGGCCGTGATGGCACGGTCCGACCGGCTGCGCACGAAGGAAGCGGTCGACCAGTAGACATAGCCGAGCAGCGCGACGACCACGGCGCCGAAAATCCCGATGCAGATCAGCGCCAGCTTGAACGTGGAGGAGTGCAGCGTCTTAGCGAGGAGCACGGACACAATATCCCACACTGCGGACCGTATGGATGAGCGGATAGGCCTGATGATCGTCGACCTTGCGCCGGACCCGTCCGACATAGACGTCGATGATATTGGTGGTCGGGTCGAAATGCAGGTCCCACACGTGCTGAAGCAGCATCGCCCGCGGAACGACCTGACCTTCGTTGCGCACCAGGTACTCGAGCAGCTGGAATTCCCGTGGCAGCAGCTCGATCTCACGGCCGGACCGGCTGACGGTGCGTGACACGAGGTCGAGCTCGAGATCGCCGACGCGCAGCACCGTTTCCTTGACGACCGTGTCGCTGCGCCGGGCGAGCGCCTCGACCCGGGCGAGCAGTTCGGCAAAGGCGAACGGCTTGACCAGGTAGTCGTCGCCGCCGGCGCGCAGGCCGCGCACCCGGTCGTCGATTTCGCCGAGCGCGCTGACGATCAGCGCGGGCGTGACGATCGCTTCTTCCCGCAGCTGCCGGATGATCGCGATTCCGTCCATGCCGGGAAGCATGCGATCGATCGTCATGACGGCGTATTCGCCGCACCGGGCGCGGCGCAGTCCGTCGTCGCCGTCGACCGCCAGATCCACCTGATAACCGCTCGTCGCCAGCGAATCCACGAGCTGCTGGGCCGTCTCGCGGTCGTCCTCGATGACGAGTATGCGGCGCCGACCTCCTGCCATGCCGGAATTTCCAGAACGATGCCCGCCGCCATTCGATCCTGTCACAAGACGGGCAGCACAAAAACTAACTTCTTTGTCAGGAAGTGTCCTATTAGTCATTTGAACTACTGTGCTTTCATTGCTTATCTCGATCTCCATCGGTGGTTTCCCGTCATCACCTCGTGGGCTGGGGCAGTGCCGGCGAAGCTGACGCGAAACCAGCACAGAGCTGCGAAGAGCTCATGCCTTTCAGATGGAGGAGGCTATGTCGCGTCGGACTGCAATAGCATTGGCAAGTGTCGTCTTCCTGGGAGCACTGGCTGCGTCCACGACCGCTGAAGCCCGCATGGGCGGCTTCCACGGTGGTGGTTTCCACGGTGGTGGTTTCCACGGTGGCGGTTTCCGCGGCGGTGGTTTCCATGGTTTCCGCGGCGGGTTCGTGGGACCGCGCTTCGCGGCGCGTTCTCATTTCTTCCACCCCCGCTTCGCGCGCTTCCACCGCTTCGCGCGCTTCCACCGCTTCCGTCACGGCCGCTTCGCCTTCGCGGCCGTGCCGTTCGTCGTTGGAGCGCCATACTACGACTCGTGCTGGGTGGTTCGCTACACCCCCTGGGGTCCACGGCGGATATTCGTGTGTGACGGGTACTACTAGGGCGTGACGTGGCGTCGAGAATTCCGCCCGAGCCATCGAACCCGGCGATCCTGCTCCGCGCTTTTTTGCGGCTGTCCCGGATTGTCCGCTGTACCGACTAGTGGGGGTGGCGCGCACCTGCGGCAGACGTCCGCGCAATGCCCTGTCGGGGGGCGAGCGGATGTCGTGCGGTCCACCCCCATGAACCCTCGACCGGCGTTACGCAACGCGTCGCCGGTCGAGGGCGGCATTCCCCTCGTGCAGGACGGCAAGATCGTCGGCGCGATCGGCGTGTCGGGGGCGGCCGCCCCGCCGGACGGCCAGGTCGCCAAGGCCGGCGCCGACGCCTTGAAGTAAGCCGGCGGCAAAAAAAGAAGGCGTCGCGATCCACAGGAAAGATCGCGACGCCGAGACGACGGTGGGTGGGGAGGCAACCGTCGTCAAGCTGCTTGTTGCATGCGCGCGGCGCGTTCGACGAACAGGCGCGCGAGCGGGCTGGTCGGCCGCACGGCGGCGCGTTCGGCGCCAAGCGCCCGCGCCAGGGCCTGCTGGCCGGAGCGCAGCGTAGCCTCGATCAGCGTGAGGTCGAGCACGTCGCGCTGCGCCTGACTGCCGCCGAAGCGGTGGGCGATGTTGCGCACTGCGCGCAGCTGTCGCACCGTCTCGGTATAGTCGCGGTCGCCGAACGCCCGGATGGCTAGCGCAATCGGGTGGCCGACCTCGCGGGTGAACGCCGCGTTGTCGCCGCTTCCCTGCATGGCCTTGACTTGGCTGGCGAGCACGCGCTGCGCCGCTTCGAACCGACCGGCGCCGACGAACGCCATCATGGCGTGCGCGTCGTTGAAGGCGTAGAGGCCGGCGTCGGCCAGCGGCTCCCAGGCATCGGCCACCGCGTCCCAGCGGCTGCCGACGTCGACGCCGCGCAGATGCAGCCGCCACAGCATGGCCGAGGCGTCGATCATGTCGAGCGTCACGCGCGAGCGCGAACCGTAGATCGGGCCGTCGAACAGCTCGAGCACGTCGTCGATCTCGCCGAGATCGAGATGGTAGAGCGCGAGGTGCCACCAGTTGTGCACGGCGAAGAAGCTGTCGCGCGACCAGTGGTCGGAATTCCTGCGCATCCAGGCG
>DATFWC010000482.1:0-3740 GCA_035259885.1 Xanthobacteraceae bacterium | reverse complement strand
GAGGCCGCGCAGGATCGAGATCGTGTCCTCGACCGTGGGCTCCGACACGTAGACCGGCTGGAAGCGCCGTGCCAGCGCCGCATCCTTCTCCACGTGCTTCTTGTATTCGTCGAGCGTGGTGGCGCCGATGCAGTGCAGCTCACCACGCGCCAGCGCGGGTTTCAGCAGGTTGGACGCATCCATGGCGCCGTCCGCCTTGCCGGCGCCGACGATGGTGTGCATCTCGTCGATGAACAGGATGATGCCGCCGGCCGAGGAGATCACCTCCTGCAGCACGGCCTTGAGCCGCTCCTCGAACTCGCCGCGGTACTTGGCGCCCGCGATCAGGCCGCCCATGTCGAGCGCCAGCAGCTTCTTGTCCTCGAGACTGTCCGGCACGTCGCCGTTGACGATGCGCTGAGCAAGTCCTTCAACGATCGCGGTCTTGCCGACGCCGGGCTCGCCGATCAGCACAGGATTGTTCTTGGTCCGCCGCGACAGCACCTGGATGGTGCGGCGGATCTCCTCGTCGCGGCCGATCACCGGGTCGATCTTGCCGTCGCGCGCCGCCTGGGTGAGGTCGCGCGCGTATTTCTTCAGCGCGTCATAGGCGCTCTCGGCGGACGCGGAGTCCGCCGTGCGGCCCTTGCGCAGCGCATTGATGGCGGCGTTGAGGTTCTGCGGCGAGACGCCCGCCTGCTGCAAGATTTTTCCCGCCCCGCTCTCCTTGTCGAGCGCAAGCGCCAGCAGGAGCCGCTCGACCGTGACGAAGCTGTCGCCGGCCTTTTCCGCCGCCTTCTCGGCGGCATCGAACACACGCGCGGTGGCCGGCGCGAGGTAGAGCTGGCCGGCGCCGCCGCCCGACACTTTCGGCAGCTGCGACAGCGCCGTGTCGACCGCCATCAGGGCCTCGCGCGAGCGGCCGCCGGCGCGGTCGATGAGGCCGCTGGCGAGGCCCTCGGGATCGTCCAGCAGGACCTTCAGAATGTGCTCGGGAGCGAATTGCTGATGGCCCTCGCGCAGGGCCAGCGACTGCGCCGACTGGATGAACCCGCGGGCGCGCTCGGTATATTTTTCGATGTTCATTATCCAACTCCCCCAAGCCTGCGTCCGACCGCCCTTGCCAGGCACAGCCGAGGCATCTTCACTGGGATGCGAAGCATATGGGTGGCGTTGTCGCAGCCGGAAAGAGGGCAGGCCTTGATTTTCCGCAAGGCTGGTCAGCGGCGCCGACCACGGTTAACAAAGCCGCATGAGCGACCGCCAAGCCAGCGTCCACGCCATCTACCGCTACCCGGTCAAGGGCCTGTCGGCCGAGCCACTGCCGCGCACCCGCCTCGCGCCCGGGAAAACCATCCCGGCCGATCGCCGCTACGCCATCGAGAACGGCCCTTCCGGCTTCGACCCGGCGGCGCCGTCCTATCTGCCGAAAATCCGCTTTCTCATGCTGATGCGCAACGAGCGGCTGGCGCGGCTCGATACACGCTTCGACGACGCAACCCATGCGCTCACCATCGCCGAGTCCGGTCGCGAGCTGGCGCGCGGCAACCTGTCCACGGCCGAAGGCCGTGGCGCGATCGAAACATTCTTCGCAGGCTTCTGCGCCGACGAGCTGCGCGGCCCGCCGAGAGTGCTGCAGGCCGACGGCCACAGTTTTTCCGACGTCGCGCGAAAAGTGGTCTCGATCATCAATCTCGCCTCGGTGGCGGCGGTCGAGGATGCGGTGGGTGCGCCGGTCGACCCGCTGCGCTTCCGCGGCAACCTCTACGTGACGGGCTGGCCGGCCTGGCACGAGTTCGAACTCCTCGGCTGCGAGATCGCCGTCGGCGCAAGTGCCCGCCTCAAGATCGTCAAGCGCATCGAGCGCTGCGCCGCCACCAACGTCGATCCGCGGACCGGCCTGCGCGACCTGGCGATCCCACGCACGCTGGCGCAGGTGTTCGGGCACAGTGACTGCGGCGTCTATGCCGAGGTGGTGACGGGTGGCGAGATTCTTTTGGGCGACGCCGTGCGTGCGACCGCGGCGGCATCGCTGCGCTGACCCACGGCCATCCTGCAATCCCGCCATGCGCCCGCCCCGTGGCGCGCGCGCCGCGGTCAATGTTGACGAATTTAGTCCGATATCGTACTAATTGGCAATGGCCCGATCGCATCCCGTGCGCCGCGACAATTTCGGATTCCTGCTCGCCAAGGCGATGCAGCGTTGGAACGAGCTGATGTCGGAGGCCTTTGCCCAGGCCGGCTACGGCCATGTTCGTCCGTCTTACGGCTCGCTGCTGGTTCCGCTGTTCGAGGAGGATGGTCTGCGGCTGAGCGATCTCGCCAAGCGCGCTCGCCTGGCAAAGCAGACCATGACCACCATGGTGGCCCTGCTCGAGCGCGACAAACTGGTGCGGCGCGCGCCCGACCCGGAGGATGCGCGCGCCACCCGCGTCTACCTCACCGAGGCGGCAAAACGCTTTCGTCCGGTGGCTGGGCGGGTAATCTGGGCGATCGAGGAAAAAATCCGTCGCGACAGCGGGCCGGCCGACATCGATACGGCGCGCGCCTGGCTCAGGCGCTTTGCCGGCGTGTAACCGACTCTTGCAGGCAAATAGTCCGATATCGGATGAGTGGAGAGCAGGATGAACAACCAGACTCACTGCCTGAACCTCGCCGCCCCACGCGATCGCGTGTTCGGCTTCCTGTCGCAGATCGAGAATCTGCCGAAATGGGCGACGCTCTTCTGCCAGGGCCTCAGGCGCGACGCGCAAGGCCGCCACTGGATCGCAACACGGCAGGGCGAGATGCTGTTCCGCATCGAAGCGGATGCCGCCACCGGCGTCATCGACATGTTCGGCGGTCCCAGCGAGGACGCGATGGCGTGCTGGCCGGCGCGGGTGATCGAGCGGCCCGACGGTGGCACCCTGTTCCTGTTTACGGCCTTCCAATATCCCGGGGTATCGGACGCAGCCTTTGCCGCGCAGTGCGCCGGACTGGAGCAGGAGTTCCCGCACATCAGGGCGCACACGGAAGAGGCGTCGTAGGGCGTACTATCCCTTCCGGCTGAGCAGGAACACGGCCTGCTCGCCGAACAGATTCCAGAACCACCACGGCGCGGTCAGCCGCAGCTTGTTACCCCAGGGATTGAGCGCGACCGCCTTCTCCATCTTGGCACCGCTCACGTGGCAGAGCTGGCGGAAATCCTTGATGGTGCAGAAATGGATGTTCGGCGACTCGTACCACGCATAGGGCAGGTTGTCCGTCTGCGGCATCTGCCCGCCGAAAAGGATCTGCAGGCGGATGCGCCAGTGCCCGAAATTGGGAAACGACACGATGGCGTGGCGGCCGATCCGCAGCATGTGCTCGAGCACCGCGCGCGGCTGCCGCGTCGCCTGAAGAGTCTGCGACAGGATCACGTAGTCGAACGCATCGTCGGGATAGTCGGCGAGGTCGGTGTCGGCGTCGCCCTGGATCACGGCGAGACCCTTGGCCACGCACTCGTTCACGCCTTCGCGCGAGAGCTCGATGCCGCGGCCGTCGACCTCGCGGGTCTCGGCCAGCAGCCGCAGCAGCTCGCCGTCGCCGCAGCCGACGTCGAGCACGCGCGACCCGGGCTCCACCATGGCGGCGACGAGCACGAGGTCGACGCGCGCGCCGCCCGGGCCGCGCGCGGCTTCCGCCATGGTCAGGTCGTGGTTGCGGCGGAGCAGCATCAAAGCCCCCTCGCCTTGCCGGCCGAGTCGAGGAACCCGTGCACGATAGCAAAGAGTTCCGGCTCG
>DATFWC010000481.1:0-15684 GCA_035259885.1 Xanthobacteraceae bacterium | reverse complement strand
CGCATGGCGATCTCGAGGCTGGCGACGCCCTCCTCCCCGCTCACGACGGCAGCGCCGCCCTGGCGGATGGCGGTGAAGAAGGCGACGAGCTCGTTGCGCAGCGGCTCGGTATAGCCGACCGACAGGTGGCGCATGGAATAGCTGCCGTCCGGCTGGAAGCCGAAACATTCCGTGACCTGCCGTGTCAGCAGGTCGCCGATGACGTACTTGTCGCGCGTGGCCACGTGGATCGTGCGCGCCTTGAACGGGGTGAGCCAGTTGGTGTTGATCTGCGCCAGCACGCCCGAGGTAGTGCGGAACTGGAGCAGCGCGATGTCCTCGCGCTCGGCCACCGCGTTGGCGGTGAGCGGCTGCACGTCGACGATGTCCGAATCGGTGAACCAGCGAATCAGGTCGATGTCGTGCACGGCGAGGTCGATGACCACGCCGACGTTGGACATGCGCGGCGGGAACGGGCCGACGCGGGTGATCGAAATCGAAAGAATCTCCTCGCCGCGGATCGCCTCCTTGATGGTCTCGACCGCGGGATTGAAGCGCTCGACATGGCCGACCATGAGAGTGACGCCGGCGCGGCGCGCCGCCGCGACGATGCGGCGCCCCTCCTCCGGATTGGACGCGATCGGCTTCTCCACCAGGACGTGGATGCCGCGCTTGATGCAGGTGAGCGCAATGTCGTGGTGCAGATGGGTGGGCGCCGCGATCGTCACGGCGTCGACACCCAACGGCAGCAACGTGTCGAGATCGTCGACGGCGTCGGTCCCCAGCGCACCGGCGACGAAGCGGGCCTGCTGCCGGTCCGGATCGGCGACTCCGACAAGTTGAACCCCCGGCAGGCCGGCGAGAACGCGCGCGTGGTTGCTGCCCATGACCCCGACGCCGACGACACCGACCCGCAGCGGGGCTTCCGCGCCGCCCTTTACGCCTTGCACCATGACGAAACAGAACCCCCTCGTTGCTCCCGGCCCGCCGGCAAAACCCCTAGCACGCCTGGGCCCGGCTGGCGACCTGCTCCTGAGCACACACGAGAACGAGCTTGGAATCAAATACTTATAGCATAAAAGCAGTGGATTACGCAGCCGCTGCGTGGACAATCGGCGACGCCGGCCTCGACGGCCTGCGGCCTTGTTTCGCGGCCGCCGGCGGTCCAATGTGCGCGCCCTTCGGGGAAAGGGGCACGATGACATCGACCGTGCACAGCACCAGCCGACCGCAGGTTGTCCTCGGGCTAGGCCTGACGGCGGCGCTGCTCGCCGTGCTGACAGTGATCCGGTTGATCGGGTTGAAATTCTCGGTCGTCGACCTGTTCTTCGACGAAGCCCAGTACTGGGCGTGGTCGCGCGAGCTCGCCTTCGGCTACTTCACCAAGCCGCCGCTGCTCGCCTGGGTCATCGCGGTGGCCGAGTCGCTGTGCGGCAGCTCGGAAGCATGCGTGCGCGCGCCGGCGCCGATCCTCTACTTCGGTACCTGCCTGCTGGTCTATGCGATCGCGCGCCAGCTCTACGACGAGACCGTGGGGTTCTACGCTGCGCTCTCCACCGCGCTCACGCCGGGCGTGATCTTTTCCGCGCGCATCATCTCGACCGACGTCCCGCTGCTCTTCTTCTGGGCGCTGGCGCTGCTCGCCTACGCAAAACTCATCGACGGCGGCGACCGGCGCTGGTCGGCCGTACTCGGCGTGGCGATCGGATTAGGCATGCTCGCCAAGTACGCGATGATCTACTTCCTCATCGGCGTGGCGCTCGCCGCCTGGCTCGAGCGCGATGCGCGCCTGCTGCTGCGCCGGAGCGATATCTGGCTGGCGCTGGCACTCGCCGCGCTCATCATCCTGCCCAACATCCATTGGAACCTGACGCACGAGCTCGCCACCTTCCGCCACACCGGCGATAACATCCAGGGCAGCGGGTTCAAGATCAATCCGCTGCGCGCTCTCGAGTTCGTCGCCACGCAGTTCGGCGTGTTCGGCCCGATTCTCTTCGCCGTGCTCCTGGGCGCGCTCGCGCGTCTCGCCTCGCCGGCGCTCGGCCGGGCCGATAGGCTGATGCTGGCCTTCGCCATTCCGCCGCTGGCGCTGATCACGGCGACGTCGATCGTCAGCCGCGCTTTCGCCAACTGGGCGGCCACCGCCTACATTTCCGGCGTGGTGGTGGTGGTCGCGCTGATGATCCGCCACGGCGCCTGGAGATGGTTGATGCTCAGTCTGGCCCTGGGCGTGCTGGCGCAGGCCGCGGCCCTGGTCAGTGACGCGCGCGCCACCAAGCTCAACCTGCCGGGACTCGGCGACGCCTACCGCCGCACCCTGGGCTGGAGCATTCTTGGCTCCGAAGCGGGCCGGCTGGCGCGCCAGGTCGGCGCCCGCGCTATCGTCGGCGATCAGCGCGACGATGTCGCCTCGCTGCTCTACTACTGGCGCGATCAGCCCGAGCCGGTCCTGGCCTGGGCGGCGGGCGCGAGCCCGACGCATCAGTTCGAGCTCACCCGGGCGTTCTCCGACGCCGCGCCGCTGCCCGTCCTGTTCGTCAGCCGCTGCCCGGGAACCGCGCGGCTGACGGCGCAGTTCGCCAGCGTGGAATCGCTCGGCGTGTTCTACACGGCGACCGGGCCGACCTCGAAGCGCGCCTACAATGCCTATAAGCTGGAACACCCGCGCGGGCCGATCGGACCGCTCGGCCCCTGCGGCTGACGGGTGCGCGAAGCCGCCCGCGCCCTGAGCAACGTCATGTCGACCTTGTCGGAGTTCCTCAAACGGCAGCGCGTGCGATGGCACGCCAGGTCGATTCCCCGCGGCCATCAGTTGCGCCGCGCGCTGGCCTATTACGTGGCGCGGCATGGATTCGAGATCGGCGACTACTCGATCGGGTCGCCGACCATCCGCACGTTCGACGACTCGTCGCGCCTGAAGGTCGGACGTTATTGCAGCATCGCGGCCGGCGTGAGCTTCATCCTGGGCGGGCATCACCGCACCGATACGGTCACGACGTTCCCGCTCGGATTGCCGGTGCGCGAGCTCGGACCCGACGACCGCACCTTTTCGCGTGGCGACATCGTGGTCGGCTCGGACGTGTGGATCGCGGCGAGCGCAACAATCCTGTCGGGCGTGACCATCGGCGACGGCGCCGTGGTGGGCGCCGGCGCGGTCGTGATCCACGACGTTCCCCCCTACGCAATGGTGTTCGGAAATCCCGCCCGCGTCATGCGCAAGCGGTTCTCCGACGAGATCGTCGCGGCCCTCACGGAGCTGCGCTGGTGGGAGCTCGACGCCGCGCAGGTTCAGGACCTGCGTCCCTTGCTGCAGGGCGACGACGTCCAGGCGTTCATCGCAGCCATCCGCAAGATCAAGGGCCTGCCGCCCGTCGAACCCATCAGCACGTTGGCGGTGCGCACGCATGCGGCCGATGCATCGCCGGAGGCGTGGCGCGCGGGCGTGATCGCGGCGATCCGCACCGAGCTTCCCGCCTTCTCGGACGCCGATCTCGAGACGCCCTTCCTCCGGCTCGCCGTCGACAGTTTCGCCATGCTGACGCTGCGCACCCGGCTCGAGCAGTCGTTCGCCGCCACGATCGACGACACCGCATGGACGTCGGTGGTCACGCCTGGCGATGTGGTGCGCATTCTGGCCCGCATGGAGCGCAGCGCCGTCACCGGCATCGAGCAGTTCCGCGAGGAGCCCGCGCCGTATCTCGCCGAGGCGTCGTCGGTGCGCGCGGTCTCGCTCGCGCCCGCCGGCGAACGCCGCGTCTACGATCTCAACATGCCCCAGATGGCGCTCGGCGGGTTGTCAGAATCATGGCTGCTCAAGGAAGTCGGCGACGTCCATTGGAGCGTGATCACGCGCGGGCTCGGCATGAAGTCGAGCCGGCTAACCGATGCCGGCGGCAGCCGCCTCTATGCCACCTTCACCCGCGTCCGCCTGAGTTCGACGGCGCCGCTTGCCGCCTATGCGGAGAACGAGTCCCTCACCATCGACGCCAAGAGTGCGCGCTACGGCGCCGGGATGTTCTTCAGCGATGCCGCCGTGCAGGGCGAGGGCCGCTCGGCACTGGTGCGGGTGATGTCGAGCTTCTCCAAATACGGCGAGGCCGGCGCCAATACGTCGCTGCTCAAAGGCCAGCCCGAAATCCCCGACGCGTGCGCCATTCCCGACTATCCCGACCTGCCGGAATTCGGCCAGGAGTACCGCGCCCGCCGCGCCGGCGCCCTGCCCGCTCCGCTGTTCGAATGCCAGTACGAGATCATTCCGCCGCACGACATCAACGGCGTCGGGCTGCTCTATTTCGCCGCCTACCCGATCATCAACGACATCTGCGCTGCACGCTTCGCCGGGCCGTCGTTCGCCCGCGAGTTCAGCACGCACCACCGCGACGTGTTCTACTTCGCCAACAGCGATCCCGACGAGACCCTGGTCTATCGCATCCACCGCTGGAGCGCCGCCGACGACGCGATCGAGATCGAAGCCTCGCTCAGCCGCAAGAGCGACGGCGTGACGATGGCCTCCATGGTGACCGGGAAGCGGCGCGTTGGTTCGTAGGGGCAAAGACGCGTTGCACTGCAGACTCGACGCACGAGGCCAATTGAACGCGTGTTTGCCCACCATTGTTTGCCACGCTGCAGGTGGGCAGACGCGTGCTCGAATGCGGGTTATGTCGATGGCGCGGCGGGACGCGTGTTTGCCCACCCTACGATTTGCGTCATTTGTTGGTGTATTCCAAATACCACGCCGCGAAGCGGCGCGGCCCGTCCTCGATCGGCGTCGCGGGCCCGGCGATTGACCAGCCTTGCCGGCATGGTCTAGGAAAATCCTAAAATGAGAGCTTGTTCCGATGCCAGCGTCGGCCGACGAAGCATTCGCCTTGCATGCGATGGGCGCCGCGCCGACGACCAGGAGTTCCGGCTCCGCGTGATGCGACGATGGCGAAGACACGGACATGGTTGAACCTGTCTTCAAGCCGCCGTCGGAAATCACCAAAGTGTTCTTCCGGGTCCGCTATCGTCCGTGGTTCTGGCACGGCGACTTCACGTCCGATTGGGTGTGGAAGAACTACTCGATCTGGCGTCGCGTGCTGGCACCGGCGCGCGACCGGCCGGTGCGCATCGTCGAGATCGGCTCGTTCGAGGGCCGCTCGGCGGTGTTCTTCCTGAAATATCTGCCGCAATCGACCATGGTCTGCATCGACACGTTCGCCGGCACGGCGGAAGAGAACTACGTCTACCGGAACATGGAGCAGCAGATGTCGGCGGCCGAGGCGCGGTTCGATCGCAACGTCGCGCCGTTCGCCGGACGGGTCGAGAAGATCAGGAGCAGGTCGATCCCGGCGCTGGAGCGGCTGGCGGCGCAGAACCGCCGCTTCGATCTCGCCTATATCGACGGCGGGCATCGCTACGACGACGTCATGAGCGACTCGGTTGCGGTGTGGACGATGCTCGAGCCGGGCGGCACCGTGATCTGGGACGACTACGAATGGGCGCCGGATTTCGCGCCGGAGGAGCGGCCGAAGCCGGCCATCGACGACTTTCTGGGCATCCGCGAAGGGAGCTACCGGCTGCTGGCCAAAGGCTACCAGGTCATCGTCGAAAAGACGCGATGACGTCCCTCACCCCGACGCGCAGGCGGCGCACGCGGTTGCGCAAGCGTCGCACCGGCGTGCCGAGATAATATTTGCGGACGAACTGCCACTGCCCCACCAGGCCCACGCGCATTGGCGACTCTTCCGGTACGTACCAGCCGTTGACGTCGGTACGCCGGATCCATTTGTAGCCGCGCGCCCGCATGAAGCGGTGCAGGCGCATGTCGAGAACGAGATCCTCGACGAGGACCAGCCGCGGCCGCCAGCGGGCGAAGTCGAAGCCGCGCAGCACCTCGATCTCATGCCCTTCGACGTCGACGGCGACGAGATCGAGCGGGCTGGGCGCGCCGGCGTCGATCAGGATCTCGTCGAGCGTGGCGAGTGGCACCTCGATGGTGCCTTGCGGGCGCGCGGTCACGACCTTGAGCCGCGGATCGAACGAGGAGTGACCGCCCGCCAGATACAGCGTCATGTGCTTGCCGGAGTTTTCCGGCGTCGAGCACGCGACCGCATAGACCTTGGCCTTGCGCCGCTGGCGCAAATTTTCCGCGAGCTGCGGCTGCGGCTCGACTACGACGCCGCGCCAGCCCTTGGTCTCGAGGTGAAACGACTGTGACCATTGCTCCGGATCGTTGGCGCCGACCTCGACGAAATATCCGCTGGACGAATGGCCGAAAAACTCCTCCTTCAGGCGATTCTCGGCCGCGTAAGGAAACATCGCTGACATGTGGACGACGCTCAGACCTTCGCGCGCGAGCGCCCCACGATGTCGCTGGTGCTGTGACCCGGAACGAGCTCGACCAGAATGACCTCGCCGCCTTCCGCCTCGACCACCTCGCGTCCCACCACCTGGTCGGGGCGGTAATCGGCGCCCTTGACCAGCACCTTCGGCCGCACCCGGCGGATCAGCTCGAGCGGCGTGTCCTCGCCGAACAGCACGACCAGATCGACCGCCGCCAGCGCGGCGAGCACTTCCGCGCGCGCCGCCTCGTCCTGCACCGGACGGCCGTCGCCTTTCAGCCGCCGCACCGAGGCATCGCTGTTGAGCCCGACCACCAGCCGGTCGCAGGCGGCGCGCGCCTGCGCCAGCAGCTTGACATGGCCGGGATGCAAAAGGTCGAAGCAGCCGTTGGTGAAGCCGATGCGCAGGCCTTCGAGCCGCCAGGCGTCGAGGCAGCGGTCGAGCTCGCGCCAGTCGGCCATGATCTTGCGCTCGGGCGCGAGCGAAGCTTCCGGCAGGATGCGCGCGCGCAGCTCCACCGCCGAGGCCGTGGCGGTGCCGCGCTTGCCCACTACCACCGAGGCGGCGGCGTTGGCGGCGCGCATCGCCTCCTCGTAGCCGGCGCCCGCCGCCAGGAACGCCGCCATCGCGGCCACCACGGTGTCGCCCGCGCCGGACACGTCGAGCACCTTGACCGCATAGGCCGGCACGTGCACCGGCGGGCGTCCGCGTTCGATCAGCGCCATGCCGTGCTCGCTCAGCGTCACCAGCACCGCTTCGCTTTCAACCATGTCGGCCAGCGCCGTCGCCGCCGCCGCCAGCTCGGCCTCCGATCCGACCGGCAGGCGGGTGGCCTCCGCCAGCTCCTTGCGGTTGGGCGTGATCAGCGTCGTGCCCTTGTAGATGCCGTAGTCGCCGTACTTGGGATCGACGATCACCGGCTTGCCGAGCTCGCGCGCCGCCGCGATCACGCCGCGCACGACGGCGGGCGACAGCACGCCCTTGCTGTAATCGGAGAGCACCGCGGCCCCGACGCGCGGCAACGCCGAACGGGCATAGTCGACCACCGCCGCCTCGACTTGCGCCGCGACCGGCCGGGCCAGCTCCCAGTCGGCGCGCAGCAGATGGGTCGAGTGATGCTCGGAGACGAAGCGCGTCTTGCGCGTGGTCGGGCGCTTCTGATCGACCACCAGGCGCGACTCGATGCGCACCGTTTCCTTGGCGAGCGCGGCCTCAAGAGTCTTCCCGCCGGCATCGTCGCCGATCACGCCGACGAAGATGCAGCGCGCCCCGAGACTGGCCATGTTGCGCGCCACGTTTCCGGCGCCGCCCACCACCAGCTCCTCGCGCTTGACGGCAAGCACCTGGGCCGGCGCTTCCGGCGAGATGCGCTCGACCTCGCCATACACATAGGTGTCGAGCATGAGGTCGCCGACGCAGAGCACGCTCGCGTCCTTGAGCCCGGACAGGCGCCTGGCGAAATCGAACATGACCCCTCGGCCTTTTCTTTCGCCTCCTTTGCCCCAGTCCGGCAGCCGGCGCAACACCACATCATGGCCCCAACCCGATGGGCGGACAATGAGTTGCCTAAAGACTGGACAAGCCGCGGGAAGCCGCGCTAACCGCAACTCCGTGACGGGGCAAAGCGAGGGTATGGCGTGTGACGCGCCGGCCGCACACGCGGCGGAGGATCGGCCGATCCTCATCATTCCCTATATGTGGGTTGGCGATTTCGTCCGCTGCCATACGGCCGTGCAGGTACTCAATGCCCGCCATCCCGGGCGTCCCGTTGACATGCTGACCACCGCGCGCACCCTGCCGCTGATCGACTACATGCCGGGCGTGCGCAAGGGCGTTCTGAGCGACCTGCCGCGCGGACAACTGGCGCTGGCCAAGCAATGGGAGCTGGCCCGGCGGCTGCGCCTGGAACGCTACGGGTGCGTGCTGGTGATGCCGCGCACGTGGAAGTCGGCGCTGGCGCCGTTCCTGGCCGGAATTCCGCAGCGCACGGGATTCGTCGGCGAGGGACGCTTCGGGCTGCTCAACGACATGCGCTGGGGCGAGCGCAAGCTCATGCGCATGATCGACCAGAAGGTGGCGCTGGCGCTGCCACAGGGCACCGCCCTGCCGCAGGACTATCCGCCTCCCCGGCTCGCTGTTCCGGCCAGCGACATCGCCGCCTGGCGCGCGCGCAACCAGGTTGGTGCGCACCGCCGCGCCGTGGCGCTCTGCCCGGCGACGGTGGGGCCTGGCCGGCGCTGGCCGATCGCCCGCTATGGCGAGCTGGCGCAAAAACTCGTTGCCGACGGGATCGACGTCTGGGTGCTCGGCAGTACCGACGATCGTGCGCTGGCGATGACCATCGCGGTTGCAGGCGGCGCCGCCGGTGGCAGCGCTGTGCGCGACCTCACCGGGCCCGACCTCCGCGATGCGGTGCTGGCGCTCAAGGCGGCCGACGCGGTCGTGGCCAACGATTCCGGTCTGCTGCACGTGGCGGCGGCGCTTGGTGCACCGGCGATAGGACTCTTCGGGCCGAGCCGGCCTGAGCTCACGGGACCGCTGAACCCGCTCGCGGCCGCCATCGAGCCGAGCATCGCCGCCGTATGCACGACCTGCGGCCGCGCCGGCTGCACGCGACTCGAGCATCGGCGCACCGACGACATTCCGCTCGAGCCAGTGCTCGCGGCGGTGCGCGGCGTGCTTGCACGGCCGCCCGGCGGTCGGTAGCAAAGGCACCAGGGACGCCATGGCCGTGCGCGAAAATTCGATCGCCGCCTATTTCGCCCGCTCGGCCGACGCGCTCGGCCGCGCGGCGAGCGACCGCGAATTCATGACCGCCACCCAGGCGATCGCCGACGCGATGACGCGCGCGCTGCGCGCCGGCGGCAAAGTCCTCATCGCCGGCAACGGCGGCAGCGCCGCCGACTCCCAGCACATTGCCACCGAACTCCTGTCGCGCTTCGCGCGCGAGCGCGCCCCGTTGCCCGCGATTGCGCTCACTGACCCAGCGGTGCTCACGGCGATCGGCAATGACTACGGCTTCGACCATGTGTTCGCGCGCCAGGTGCGCGGCCTGGGCGTGCAGGGCGACGTGTTCCTGGCCATCTCGACGTCCGGCCGCTCGCCCAACGTGCTCGCCGCGCTGAAGGCCGCGCGCGAAGCCGGACTCGTCACCATCGGCTTCACCGGCACCCAGGGCAAGGCGCTGCGCGACCTGTGCGACCTGTGCCTGGTGGCGCCGTCGGACGAGACCGCCGTGATCCAGCAGATCTACATGACGGCCGCTCATGCGGTGTGCGCGGCGGTGGAGCGCGACCTCGCGTCCGGAGCCTGACGCGATGCGCGATGGCGCGCCAGAAAAGCCCGCCGCGTTTCTCGACCGCGACGGCGTGGTGAACCACGACGACGGCTTCGTCATCCGCCCGCAAAAGCTGCGCTGGATCGACGGCGCGGCGGCCGCCATCCGCCGGCTCAACCAGGCCGGCTATTTCGTGTTCCTCATCTCCAACCAGTCGGGCGTGGCGCGCGGGCTGTTCACGGAGGCCGAGGTCGAGGCGCTGCACGATTTCATGCGCCAGCACCTGGCGCAGCACGGCGCCCGCATCGATGACGTGCGCTACTGCCCCTATCACCCGGAGGGCAGCGTGCCGCAATATTGCCGGGCCTCGGACTGGCGCAAGCCGGCACCCGGCATGATCCTCGACCTGATGCGCGCCTGGCCGATCGATCCGCGCGCGAGCTTTCTCATCGGCGACCGCGGCACCGACTTGGCCGCAGCACAGGCTGCGGGAATTTTTGGCTTTCTGTTCCGAGGCGGCGATCTTGCCGCATTCGTGGAGCAATGCCTGGCCGACGTGGCACGCGGCTAGACGCGCTTCGCCGCCCAGACGTCGCGATACACGTCGGCGATCTCATCGGCTTCGTGCGTGAGACTGAATTCGGCGACAGCGCGGGAGCGGGAGCGGGCGCCCATCGCGGCGGCGCGCTCGGGGTCGCGCATGAGCGGCTCGAGCGCTGCCGCCAGTGCGTCGATGTCGCCGGGCGGCACCAGCACGCCGGTGTCGCCATCGCGCACGATCGTCGCGGCGGCGCCGGCTCGCGCCGCGACCAGCGCCGCGCCCGACGCCATGGCTTCCAGCAGGGTCAGGCCAAACCCCTCCTCGCGCGACGTGAACGCATAGATCGACACGCGCTGGTACCAGCGCGGCACCTCCTCGATCGGCAACTCGCCGAGAAAGCGCACGCGATCGGCCAGGCCCGCGGCGGCAGCATCGGCGAGCAGTTTTTCGGCGAAGGCGCGGTGCTCGACCGTGATGCGTCCGATCACCACGGCGGTGAAATCGGGATAGCGCGGCAGGAGCCGGCACATGGCGGCGACGAACACGTCGGTGCCCTTTTGCGCGCGCACGCGCCCGAACACGCCGATGCCGTATTTCCCCGGCAGCCCGGTCGCCGCGAAGGCTCGTTCGCGGTTGGCCGGCGGCGCGTAGAACTCAGTGTCGACGCCGTGATGAATGATCCTTGTCGGCGGGCGCTTGAGGTACGATGCGGCCGCCGCGCTGGCGGCAATGACAGCATCCTGGCGCGCCATGAGGAAGCGCGTGATCCAGGTGTGGTGGCGCTGCGCCGCCGAGGTGAAGACCAGCCCCAGGCGGAACCCGAGCCAGCGCAGGATGACGCCGACGATCATCTCCACATTGCGCCGCGCGTGCCAGATGCGCTTGCCGCGCGCGGGCGGCCGGAAGCGCAGGCGCAGCAGATCGAGCAGCCCGAGCGCAGCCACGCCGTCCGGGCGGTGCGGACCGAGCCACGCGACCCGGCACGCGCCCGCCAGGAGCGGAGCCACCGCGCGGTTGGTGGCCGTGACCCCGGAATAGCGCCAGTTGAGGTTGGGGATGATGACCTCGGGGTCATCGCGCAGCCGCTCGTCCGTCGGTTGCGCGGTCATGCGCCGCGTCCATTGCCAAGGCCGAGCGCGTGCGTGAGGCGCATGATCGCAACCAGCAGGTGGCCGTCGCGCAGGCGGTCGAGGCGGGCGCGCAGCTCGGCCAGCGGCACGAAATCATAAGGAAGCTCCGCGGATTCTCCCCTGAGCCGAACCACGAACGGATGAACGCGCTCGGGCGTCATGCCGGCGCTGGGGAAATAGGCGGCCCCGAGCGCCATGACGTCGCCGCCGCCGACACCCATGGTGGCGGCCACGAATTCCTTTGCCTGATGCAGCGTCGTGACGTCACGGCCGAGACGCCAGGCCGGCGCCGTGACGATCCGCCCGTTGCCCTCATGCCGCTGCGGCACCGGAAGGAGCCGGGTCTCGAGTCCGACCAGGACCTCGCCGTCGCACAGCACGGGGAGCGCCACCACCGTGTTGACGCTGCGCTCGCGCAGCAGCACGAATTCGAGTTCGCGCTCGGCCAACGTGCGCGGCAGCCCATCCTCCACGGTCTGATCGGCAAACACCGAGCGAACCAGGCGAAGATATCCGGCAGGCGCATCTGTCGGCGCGAACGGCGCCGTGGCCGGACGTGCCAGGAGATCGCGCAGGCTGGTGCGGCGGATGGAGTCGGGGGCCTGGCCATCAGGGATGTCAATGGGCTCGCCGATAAAAGGATCGGGACGGAGCCCCAGCCGGTCCATGAGGGCATAAATGTTCATTTCCAGCCGCGCCTCGGGCAGGACACCGACATGCGCGGCGCGCAGCAGATCCTGGGCATCGAACTCGCGCACCTGCCCGGCGGTGCTGAAGCCCGAGATCGCTGCCGGCAGCTCGCGACTCGGCAGCGCACCGGTGATCTCCACGAACAGCGCATTGACGATCTCGTCGATTCCGCCGGGCGAAGGATAGTACGAAAGGCCGGCCTCCACCTTGCGCACGGCCTCACGCGCAATGCCGGCCCGCTCGATGAGCGTGGCGGCGATTACGCCGGCGGATCCGTCGCGCGGCACCGTTCCGGTGATCGGCTCGATGAGATAGCCGCCCCACCGGCTGCCGTCGATCATGGTGGGGCCGCGCGGTACGGCGCGGGTGATCGGCCGCGGATAGCCGTGCCGGGCAACGACCCGCAGGCGGCCAGCGGCGAGCCGCCATGGAACGAGGTCGCACACCGGATTAGGCCGGCGCACGAGATCGTAGGCCGGAGCGGCGGGGTCGCTGCGATCCTGCAACGAGTCGACGATGAGGAAGGATGTCGGCTGGTCCGAGGGCCGGCGCTCGATCAGCCGAAGGCTGGCCCCCGGAGCGACGCGCTGCGCCACCGCGACGAAGTTGGTGGCCGGCCAGCCCATGTCACGGCCGCTGTCGTCGATGATGCGGAATTTTCCGGCAAACCGGTTGCTGACGATCCACGGATTCCAGTACGGCTCGGCGCACAGCAGGCGCGCCCCCGCGTGTGCCAGCTCATCGGCGAACTCGTCGGCGGTGAAATAGGTATATTCCTCGAGAAGCTCCACGTCCCAATGGCCACGATAGTCCTTGCGCAGGACGAATTCGGCCGCCCATTTGTGTGTCAGGCGGAACAGCCGCGTCGCCGGGCGACGCGCCTCGATCTCCTCGAGAAAGAATCCCGGCCCGCAGCGCGCGTCGAGCGGCCGCGCGGTGCGCGCGAACGACGTCAGGAGCTCGGCATCGGACGGCCCAGCGGGCGCGTGCTCGCGGCCCGCCTCGTCGGCGATCTCGAGCAGCACATAACTGTCCTTCGCCGGATTGACGAAGTCGCGCAGGACGAAAATGCCGCCGTCGCGCAGGCACTGCAGATGCGCGGCAAGCGCCCGGCGCACCGCGTCATGACTGTAGCCGTTGAAGGTGTAGACGTGGTGCAGCGTCGACGAGCTCAAGATGCCGTCGAGCGGATCGTCGGCGAAGATCGGCTGCGCCGCGTCCCCGACCACGAACGAGAGATTCGGCAGCTTGAATTTTTCCTGCGCCAGCCGCACCGATTCCGGATTGATGTCCACGCCGATCACCCGGATCTGCGGATTGAGCAGGGCCAGCTCGTAGGTGCCGGAGCCCGAGCCGCAGCCCATGTCGGCGATGCGCGAGCCGGGGTCGAGCAGGAAATGCGCGCCGACGAAGGCCAGCTTCTGGCGCATCGTCGTATCCATGCCGGCAAAATACGCCGCATAGGCCGCCGCATCTCCACGATCCTGCGCGGTATAACGGGTCGCCTCAGACATCGAATTAGCGGTCCATCGTGCAGGGCTACTCGTTCGGGATTGCAGTCTCGTTGCCGCTGAACTCGGTCGATCGGCTTTGAATCCGCCCGGTCGAAGATGATGGCCGTGAGACCGCGCTTGATGCGGTAGATTTGCGCGGGACGTGCTGCCGTGCAAGCGCCCGGGCACGATCGCTGCCGCCGAAAAGCGCGGCCCGCTCGCTGCTTGGAACCCGGCGCGCGCAACCGACAGGCCCGCGTCCGACCGGAGCTTGCGTTCGGCCGAGGATCGGATGTAATCGTGTCCCACGGCCCTGCCCGCCCACCAAGGCTAGAAACGGAACCAGCATGGACCAGACGGTCGAATTGAGGACGAGCGAGCGCGGCCGCGCGGTCGCCGACCTGACGGCTTTCGTGGTAGCGTCAGTCGAGGCGGCGCGCGCCGTCGACAGCCCGTTCCGTCATCTGGAATTCGACCGGGTGTTTCCCGAGGACGTGTACGCCGCCATGCTGACCGCCATGCCGGTCACGGCGGACTACCGCCGCATGTCGGGACGCCGCAAAGAGGACGTGCGCGCCGACGGCACGCCGACGCGCGTCAAGATCGACCTGTTTCCCGAATACATCCGCAGCCTGCCGGCCGACAAGCGGCCGGTCTGGGACCTCGTCGGCCGTGCGCTGTGCTCGCGCGAGGTGCGGGCCGCGTTCGTGCGCCGGCTTGCGCCCGACCTGCGGCGGCGGCTGGGCGACGATTTCGCCAACACCGCGCTCTATCCGGTGCCGATCCTCACGCGTGACGTGCCTGGCTACAAGATCCTGCCGCACACCGACACGCACTGGAAGGGCATCACGGTCCAGTTCTATCTGCCGCGCGACGACGCGCACACCAACATCGGCACGATCTTCCACGGCCGTGGGCCGGACGGCGCCTTGACGCGCGGCGCGCAGATGCGGTTCGCCCGCAACAGCGGCTACGCCTTCGCCGTCACCGACGTCTCGTGGCACTCGGCCGATCCGGTCGGCCCTGAAATCGACACGCGTGACAGCATCCTGCTCACCTACTTCGTCGACGCCGGGCCGGTGCGCTATCTCCGCAACCGCGGCAAGCGGATCGGAAACTTCCTGCTCAACGAGGCGCGTCAGGTCAGCGGCCGATGACGCATCCGGTCCGACCCTTCTGTGCCGCACGGATTTTTCGGCCGTCCGGCCGGTGAACGCGATGTCGGACACATCCGACGTGGGTGCGCGTTTTCGCGCGCTGCAGGGTCGCTTCCACTCCCCGTTCGATTTCGGCGACGGCCGCGTGACGCGGCCGGCCCGTGTCGCGCGTCGCTTCCGCCGCCGCCTGCGTCTTCTGAACATTCCGGCCGATCTGTCGGGCAAACGCGTCCTCGATATCGGCGCGTGGGACGGCTATTTCTCGTTCGAGTTCGAACGGCGCGGCGCGCAGGTGCTGGCCATCGACACCTATGCCTGGGATCACGGCGCCTTCGAGTGTTTCCTGTTCGCGCGCGAGCATTTCGGCAGCAAGGTCGATTATCGCCGCATGGACGTGCACGACCTCAACCCCGACGCGGTCGGCCGCTTCGACCTCGTGTTCTGTGCCGGCGTGCTCTACCACATGCGCAACCCGCTCATCGGCCTGGAACGGATCCGCGGCGTGACGGCGGGGCGGCTGATCCTCGAAACCCATTGCCTGCTGCCGGCGCTGCACGAATGGGTGCCGCTGATCACGTTCTTTCCCGGCGACGAGGATGCCACCAGGTTCGCCTGGCACCATGGCGGCTACCCGACGCAGGCCTGGGTGGTGGATGCGCTGAAAGCCGCGGGCTTCGCGCGCAGCGAAGTGGTCTACACGCCCTCCTTCCGCTGGGGCAAAAAACTGGCCGCACTGGCGACCAACACGCCGCAAAGCGGCCGCCTCATCGTGCACTCATTCGTCGACCAGGGTGGAAGCGGCCTCGCCCAGATTGCGCCGGATGGACGTCGCCCGTGATCAGGCGGCCCGGCGACCTGCGCCGGACAAGGCATCAAAGGCGTGCCCGCGGGAGCGAAGGGTGCTATACCGGCCAGGCCGGTGGAGGCGCAAAGCGATGCCGGATCGCCTAGTGCAGCGACTGCAGGAATGCTTCGACCTCGAGTCGGTGCTGGCGTGCGCGCTGTGCAGGGGACTGGAGCTCAGCGGCACCGCGCTTGGCAATATCCAGCTGATGGACTGGAGTACCGGCTGTCTCACCATCGCGGCACAGCG
>DATFWC010000480.1:0-4278 GCA_035259885.1 Xanthobacteraceae bacterium | reverse complement strand
GCCGGACATCAGCACCTTCACGCCCTCGTTGACCTTGCCCAGCACGTTCTCGGCCGGCACCTCGCAGTCGGCGAATACCAGTTCGCAGGTGTCGGAGCCGCGCATGCCGAGCTTGTCGAGCTTCTGGGCGGTGGAAAATCCCTTCATGCCCTTCTCGATGATGAAGGCCGTGATACCGCGCGGCCCGGCATTGGGGTCGGTCTTGGCATAGACCACGAGCGTCTCGGCTTCCGGCCCGTTGGTGATCCACATTTTCGAACCATTGAGCACGAAGCGGTCGCCGCGCCGCTCCGCCCGCGTGCGCATGGAGACGACGTCGGAGCCGGCGCCCGGCTCCGACATGGCGAGCGCGCCCACGTGCTCACCGGAGATCAGCTTCGGCAGGTAACGGCGCCTCTGCTCGTCGGTGCCAGTGCGGCGGATCTGGTTGACGCACAGGTTGGAGTGGGCGCCGTACGACAGCCCGACCGAGGCCGAGGCGCGCGACACCTCCTCCATGGCCACGCAGTGCTCCAGGTAGCCCAGGCCGGCGCCGCCGAGCGCCTCCTCCACCGTGATGCCGAGCAGGCCGAGCTTGCCCAGCTCCGGCCACAGGTCGCGCGGAAACGTGTTGGTCCGGTCGATCTCCTCGGCGCGCGGCGCGATCCGGTCCTGGGCGAAGTTTTGTACGCTGTCGCGCAGCATGTCGACGTCGTGCCCGAGGCCGAAGTCGAACCCAGTCCAGGCGTTCGGGATCATGGCGCGCCTCCTTGTTGGCGGCGTTATAGCACGCCGTAGGGTGGACAAATTCGCCTGCCGCAGCGCTGACTTGGTCGCCAACGGCGCGATGGCGAATTTGCCCACCATGCAACGCCGAGATCTCGCGCGTTGCCCACCCTACGCAGCGCCGACTACCTCAAGCCGAACCACAGGGTGGCGATGCCGAGGAAGGAGAAGAACCCGACCACGTCCGTGACGGTGGTGACGAATGGGCCGGACGACACCGCCGGATCGACGCCGAGGCGGATCAGGATCAGCGGAATGAGGATGCCGCCGAGCGCCGCTGCCGCCAGCACCGTGAGCATGGCCAGCCCGATGACGATGCCGAGGTCGCTGACGTTGAACCAGGTGGCGGCGATCACGCCCATGATCACCGCGAAGGCCAGCCCGTTGAGCGCGCCCACCATGACCTCGCGGGCGATGATGCGCAGGGCGTTGGCGCGGCTGAGCTCGCGCGTGGCGAGCGCCCGCACGGCGACCGTCATGGTCTGGGTGCCGGCATTGCCGCCCATGCTGGCCACGATCGGCATGAGCACGGCGAGCGACACCATCTTCTGCAGCGATCCCTCGAACAGGCTGATGACCCACGATGCGAGCAGCGCCGTGAGCAGGTTGGCGAACAGCCAGGTGAACCGCCCCTTGGCGATGGACCACACCGGGTCGGACAATTCCTCGTAGCGGCTGACGCCGCCGAGGCCGCGGATGTCCTCCTCCGCTTCCTGCTCGATGACGTCGACCACGTCGTCGACCGTGATGACGCCGACGAGACGATCGCCCTCGTCGACCACCGGCGCCGCCACCAGGTTGTAGCGCTCGAACGCGCGCGCCACTTCCGCCTGATCTTCGGTGGCAGCGATCCGACGGCGGTCCTCGTCCACCAGTTCGGCGATGGCGATCGGCCGCTTGGTGCGCAGCAGGCGGTCGAGCGGCACGGCGCCGAGGAACCGGTGCGCCGGATCGACCACGTAGAGCTCGTAGAAGCGCTCGGGCAGGTCGGCGGTCTCACGCATGTAGTCGATGGTCTGGCCGACGGTCCAGAACGGCGGCACCGCGATGAAGTCGGTCTGCATCCGGCGGCCGGCCGACCCTTCCGGATAATAGAGGCTGCGTTCCAGCGCGGTGCGCTCGGGCGCCGGAAGCTGCTCGAGGATCTCGGCCTGCTCCTCCCGCGGCAGATCCTCGAGGATGTAGACCGCGTCGTCGGAGTCCATCTCGCGGACGCCTTCGGCGACGGTCGCGGGCGGCAACTCCTCGAGAATCTCCTCGCGTACCGTGTCGTCGACTTCGGTCAGCGCCGTGAAGTCGAAGGCGTGGCCCATGAGCTCGATCAGGCGCGGCCGCAGCTCGTGATCGAGCGCTTCCAGAACCTCGCCGGCATCGGCCTGGTGCAGGTCGCCGACCAGCGCGGTCAGGGCCGCCTTGTCGCCCGCCTCGATGGCCGCGCCGACGCGCTCGATGAAGTCCGGCCGCAGCGTGCCGTCCTCGTCGCGCAGCGGCGGGACCGGTGCATGCGTCGCGGTCGCGTTCATGTCTTTTTCATTGAGCATGGCGACCCTCGACGGGCGGTCCGAGCGGGAGAAGGCTCCGCTTCTACGCCGCACGCCCGCGTGTGGCAATCAAGGCGGATGCGACGCGCAGCCATTCATGCAGTTGTCCCGCCAACGCGTCGGTCGCGCGCCAGGTTCCACAATCTCCGCGCGACAGATTGCGGCCTGCAGCACACGCAGCACGCGTGGCCATCGAGCCACGGCATAGAACGAAAATTAATCCTCTCCGGCGAATCTCGGCGACCGCACAGAATCACTCGCTAGATTGCGCCGCCCGCACGAGGCGGGCGGCAAGGGATGGTGGAATGCGCAGCGTTGTGGCCGCGGTGGCGGCGTGCGTCGTCGCGGCGGCGGGAGCCCGGGCGGAATGCCCGGCTGATGCGCTCGGCACCGCGCGCACCATCACGGTCGACCCGACCCAGCAGGGCCGCGTCGGCACCATGCAGTATGGCGGGACCTTGCCGCTCGACGACAAGGAAGTTGTGCTCACGTTCGACGACGGACCGGTGCCGCCCTACTCGAACCGCATTCTGGACGCCCTGGCGGAGCAATGCGTCAAGGCGACGTTCTTCATCGTCGGCCGGCAGGCGCGCGAATTTCCCGACGTGGTGCGCCGGGTCTATGACGACGGCCACACGGTCGCGACCCACAGCGAGAACCATCCGCGCGCCTTCGACCGGCTGTCGGCGAGCCGTGTGGTGCAGGAAATCGACGGCGGCCTCGCCTGGACGGCGACCGCGCTGGGCGAGGAACGCGCCGCCGCACCGTTCTTCCGCGCGCCCGGCCTGCGCACCTCGTCTACCGCCGAAGCCTATCTGGCGTCGCACGCCATGACGATCTGGAGCGCCGATGTCGTCGCCGACGACTGGCGCCGCATCCCGGCCCGCGAGGTGATCCGGCGCGCGCTCAAGCGGCTGGCCGCCAAGGGCAAGGGCGTGCTGCTGCTGCACGACATCCAGCCAGCCACCGCGCTGGCGCTGCCGGAGCTGCTGCACGAGCTCAAGGCGCGCGGCTATCGCATCGTGCACGTGGTGCCGGCGGCGCCGGCGAAAGTGCCTGCGTCGACGCGGCTGGTCGTGGCCGAGCCAGGCCGGCAGGGCTGGCCGCGCATCCCCGCGCCGGCGGCGCCGCCACAGCTGCCGGTGCCGAGCCGCCAGAGCTTTGCCTGGCCCGATCTGTTCAGCGCGAAGGATGTCGTGGCGACCGCGCCGGTCCGGCTCAAGCTGACCTTCCGCCCGGGATATCAGACCGTGCGCGTTACCGCGGCCCATTGGCCGGCGCCCGCCGCCGTCAACATACCGGTGGATGCGGTCACGCTGCCGGTGCCGAGCCCGCAAAGCTTTGGCATGCCGCATCCGTTCGGGCCCAACATCGCCCTGCCGCTGCCGGGCCCGGTCGAGCCCGCCCCGGCGGCTTCGGTCGACCCGCAGCCGGCGTCCGACGGAACGGGTGAGTAACAATTTGTTCGCGAACCGCGGCCCTGCGCGCGCCCCGCTGGCGCCTGGGAGGCCGCGACATGCGCGACAGACCCGATATCCGCATACCGACAATTTGAAGTTTCAAGCTAATATAAAATGTCTTTCGCTCGCCGAGCCCCAAGTAAGTCTTCACCGAACACTGAATGAAAGTTTCGTCAGTTCAATTGTTTCGCCCGCCCCTCCGCGATTTGATTTCGATATTGGCGAAATCGTGGCGGGAACCTCGCACCAGTGTCGCCCGTTCTACTTAAGCTGAGGGACAAAAGGAGTACTCCATGGCGAATCAAGGCGGCCAACAAGGCCAGAATCCGCAACAGAAGCCCGGCCAGCAGCAGCAACAGCCCGGTCAGGGCGGCCAGCACGGCGGCAACCGCTAGACGGTTCCGCAGCGACACTTCCCCCGGCTTCGGCCGGGGCTTACCCCGGCCGCTCGGCCGGGGTCTTTTGCGAAGGCCGCCTCCATCAATGCCGCGACATTATTGTCTGGATCGAAA
>DATFWC010000479.1:0-26764 GCA_035259885.1 Xanthobacteraceae bacterium | reverse complement strand
TCTGGCCGATCAGGCGGCCGAGAAAATCGGCCGGCCCGCCGGGCGCGAATGGCACGACCATGGTGATCTGCCGCGACGGAAAAGTTTCGGCCAGGGCCGCATGGCCGCACAGCACGACCGCGGCGGCGCCGGCCAGGCGCGCGAGATGAAGGTTCACGTCGTTCTCCCCCCGTTAGATGTGCGTCATCAGCCGGCCGAGCGCTGGCGAGCTGGGTGGCGTGCCCAGCGCCGCGCGCAGCCGCTTGACGCAGCCCCACAGCACCGCCTGGTTGCTGTTCACCACAGGCTTGCCGAGCGCGCGCTCGACATCGGCGATCGCCTCGATCTGGGTCGTGTTGGTGCAACTCAGGAAAATCCCGTCCGCCTCGGCACGGTCGGCCTCGCGCGCGATGTCGAGCCAGCGTTGCGGCGTCACCGTCACGAACTCGCGCGCCGTGAGGCCCAGCGCCACGTCGTGCACCACGTCGAAGCCCGTCGCCTGCAGGTAGCGCTTGACGTTGTCATTGGTGCGATAGGGGCTGATCACCACCAGGCGCGTGATGGCCAGCACCTGCAGCGCCTCCAGCACCAGGCGACTGGTGGCGAGCGCCGTGATGCCGGTGGCGTCGCCGACGAGGTCGAGGATGCGCTGCTCGCCCCGAGGACCTTCGGTCATCGACGTGTCGGTGCAGTGGAACACGATGAGGTCGGGCCCGCAGTCGGCCAGGAGTTTTGCCGAATGGGCGATTTCGTCCGCCATCTCGGCGAGCGGGCGTTTCCACTCGCCGGCGACGCGCGCGCGGGTGACGTGGATGCCGAGACCCGCCGGCGCGAAACGGTTGAACTGCGGCTCGCTCAGGCTGTTGACCGACGGAATGATCAGGCCGATGCGCGCCCGCGCCTCACCGGCCTGGCCTTCCGTGCGCGGGGCGGTTGCGATCGCATCCATGATCAGATCCTCCGATGTTGATCGGGAGTCCGTAGGGGCAACCCTTGTGGTTGCCCCTTGCAACCCTCGGTCTCGCGGGCGCCCACAAGGCGCGCCCCTACGTCGTTGTGGTCTCTCAATCCAGCTTGATGCCGCTTTCCTTGAACGCGCTGTCCCAGCGCAACGCCTCCTTGCGGAAGAACGCCTCGAATTCCTCCGGCGTGCTGCTCACCGCGGTGATCCCCGAATTCTCCAGCCTCTTGAAGACGGCCGGATCGGCGAACATGGCGGCGACCTCGCGCTGGATTTTCTCCACGATCGCGCGCGGCGTGCCGGCCGGGGCAACCAGGCCGGTCCAGCTCGAAATATCCTCCAGCGCCGGCAGTCCGGCCGCCACCGCCAGCGGCTGGACTTCGGGCAGGGCGGGCAGCGGGCGGCTGTTGAGCTTGGCCAGCGCACGCACCTTGCCGCTCTGTACCAGCGGCAGCGCCGCGGCGATGCCGTCGACGATGAAGTCCACCGCGCCGGTCAGCAGGCCCTGCACCACGTCGGAGCTGCCCTTGTACGGAATGAGCTGGACCTCGATGCCCGCCTCGCGCGCGAACAGGTAGCCGGCGAGCCGCGTCGTGATGATGCCGGCGCCGTAGTTGAGCCTGCCCGGGCTGGCCTTGGCCTTGGCGATCAGCTCCTTGACGGTTTTTGGCCCGTCCTCGGCGCGCACGCTCAGGAGGGACGTGTTCTGCGACGCCATGGTGATGTAGGCGAAGTCGCGATAAGGGTCGTAGGGGAGGCTCTTCTTGGTCGCGAGATTCATTACCAGCGTGGTGTCCATGGCGGCCAGCAGCGTGTAGCCGTCGGGCGCCGCCTTGGCGACCTGCTGTGCCGCGATGACGGTGTCGCCGCCGGGCCGGTTCTCGACCACGACGGGTTGGCCCCAGTCCTCGCTCATCCGCTGCCCGATCACGCGGGCCAGGATGTCGGTCGGGCCGCCCGCCGGGAACGGCACGATGATGCGGACCGTCCGATCCGGAAAATTTTTTGCCGCGTCCGGGCTCTGGGCGAGCGCGCCCCCCGTCACCAGGGGCAGCAGCAGCCACAGGGCAACGAGCCGGTGCCTGAGCGTCATTAAAACCCCCCGCGAAAGTCGTCGGGACGGCCGGGCCCTCGAAGAATAGGCGACGGCGGATGCGAGGGCCACAACCGCAGCTATTTCTCGCCGTAGGTGGCGCGCGAGATGTCCGGGACCGGAATGCCGTCGTCGATGGCCTTGCAGCGGATCACCTCGGCGTTTGCCTTCTGTTCGGCGGCCTCCAGCACCTCGAGGATGTGGTCGCGCGGGATGAAACAGACGCCAGTGTCGTCCGCCACCACGAGGTCGCCCGGCGCCACCCGCACGTGGCCGATCTGCACCGGCCCGTTGATCTCCACCGTCTCGATCCGCCACTTGCCGGTCACCGGCGTGATGTCGCTTGCCCACACCGGGTAACCGACCGCGCGCGAATGCGCGATGTCGCGCACGCCGCCCATCACGATGGCGCCGATCTCGCCCTGGCGCTTGCCGGTCTGCGCCGAGATGCCGCCCATGTTGGAGACGTCCTGCACGCCCTGGATGACCAGCACATCGCCTGCCTGCGCGAGATTGTGCGCCTCGAATTCCGCCATGCGGTTCACGTGCGCGCGCGCCGCCGCAAGCGGGTCGGAGCGCTGGACGATGTTGTGCACCGTCAGGGCCGGCCCGACGATCACGGCGCCAGCGATGGTCGGCCGCAGCACCGAGGCGCCGACGACGCCGGACGCGATGCCGAGCTCGTCCATGACGTCGGACACGATGCCGGTCGAATCACCCAGCGCGAGAAAGCGCTCGACTGCGCCGGCCGGCGGCCTTGGTACTGCCATCAGCCGGATGCGGTCGGCGGCAATCCGCCCGGTCAGCCTCTTGGTCTCCAGCATGGCGAACTCCCCTGGCGATGCGGCCTAGTCGACCTGAATATTGGCGTTGCGGATCACCACCGACAACCGCTCGGTTTCCTGCCGGAGGAAGGCGCGGAAGTCTTCCGGCGAGCTGGCCAGCACCTCGCCGCCCTGCTCGGTGATTTTTGCCCGCACCTCGGCGTCCCGCAGCGTCTCGACGGCGGACCGGTTCAGCCGGGCCAGAATGTCGTCGGGCGTCCGCGCCGGCGCCAGCAGGCCGAACCACGTGCCGGTGCGGTAGTCGATGCCGCTCTCGGCAAAGGTGGGAACGTCCGGCAGCAGCGGCGAGCGCCGGTCCGACGCGATGGCGATGGCTTTGAGCGCCCCGCTGCGCACCTGCCCGAGCACCGGAAGAATGCTGGAGAACAGCATCTGCACGCTGTTGCTCATCACGCCGACCGCGGCGGTCCCGCCGCCCGAGAACGGCACGTGCACGATGTCGGTGCCGGTGGTGGAGCGAAACAGCTCGGCCGCGAGGTGCGGTCCGCTGCCGGCGCCGTAGGACGCATAGTTGAAGCGGCCGGATTGCGCCTTGAGCAGAGCAATCAGCTCGGCGAGCGAGCCCGCCGCCACCGGCGGCGCCACCACCAGGATCGTCGGCGAGTTGGCGATCAACGTGATCGGCGCCAGGTCGCTGAGGGGGTCGAACGGCAGCTTGCGGTACAGCGATGGATTGGCGGCGAGCCCGAGGCTGGCCATGATCAGCGTGTGGCCGTCCGGCCTGGATTTGACCACCGAATGGATGCCGACATTGCTGTTGGCGCCCGGGCGGTTGAGCACGACGAAGGATTGGCCGAGGCGCCGGCTCAGGCCCTCGCACAGCAGCCGCGCCAGCAGGTCGGTGCCGCCGCCGGCGGTGAACGGCACCACCACTTCCACCGGCCGCGACGGATAGGCCTCCTGCGCCGGCACACTTGTGCCGGGAAGGGCAATCAGGAGAGTCGACAGCAACGCGACCCGCATCCGGTGGACTCGCATCACGCTTGCCACTTCGGGCGTGGTGGATATGCGGCATGACAACCTCTCGGCCGACAGAAGGCAAGGCCGCAGGCTCGGCGCGCTCCTTCTCACCACCGGGAGCAGGGGTATCGCATATGACGCCGTTTCCTCCGTGGTCATCCCGGCCGAGCGCAGCGAGAGCCGGGATCCATGTACCCCTGCGGTGCCCTTTTTATAGTGCCGGGGTACTTGGGTCCCGGGTCTGCAGCGCACCACCCTCGGGTCGCGCTTCGCGCGCCCGAGGGCAAGCTTGTCCCCGGGCCGCGCTGTGGCGCGGACCCGGGGATGCTGCGCTGCGCCCGGGATGACAGCCGAGATGCTTGCGAAGCATGTGCGATAGCCCTGCCACCGGGAGAGAGCCTGGCCCGGACTTGATTCGGGTGGCGCGAGTGGCGCCGTCTTGCGCATCCCGCATTCCCCGTATGCCGTGATGCCAATGAGAAAATGTTCTAGGATCGGGGCGCAGAAGGAGGATCACCGGATGCACGAAAAATTTGCCGAGATCGCCACGCCCAGCGGCCGCATGGAGGCATTCGTCACCCATCCGGAGCAGGACGGGCCGTTTCCCGCCGTGATCGTCTACATGGATGTGTTCGGCCTGCGCGAAGAGCTCTACGACGTGGCCCGGCGGATCGCCACCGTCGGCTACTACGCCATCGTGCCGGACTTCTACTATCGCAACGGCAAGCTGCGCGTGAGCTTCCCGGCCGACAAGGGCTGCTGGTCGCCGGCCGATCTGGACAAGGCGCAGGAGCAGCAGGCGCGCGCCGCCGGCAAGGGCCTGTCCAACACCATGGCGGTCGACGACACGCGGGCGATCCTGACATTTTTCGACGGCGAGCCGGTGAGGCCCGGCGCCAAGGGCGCCGTCGGCTTCTGCATGGGCGGCCGGCTGGCGATGTGTGCGGCCGGCAATTTTCCCGAGCATTTCCGCGCCGTGGGGGGCATGCACCCGTCGTCGCTGGTGAGCGACGATCCGACGTCGCCGCATCTGCTCGCCGACAAGTTTCGCGGCGAGGTCTACTGCGGCTTCCCGGAGGATGACCCGCTCGCGCCGACCACGACTATCAACAAACTCGCCGAAGTCTTCAGCCGCGGGCCGGCGAAATACGGCTGGCAGCGCCACATGGGCGCCATCCATGGCTACGGGCTGCCCAAGCGCGACCTACACCACAAGCAGGCCGCCAACCGCGACTGGGAAGCCATCTTCGCCATGTTCCACCGGCAGATGCCGGCCTATACTGGTTGAGGAGAAAATCATGCCAAATGCCAGGATTACCGGACTGCGCAGCATCGAGCTGGGCGTGCCCGACCTCGACCGCTCGTCGGATTTCTATCAGGCCGTCTGGGGCTTGCAGGAGGTCGCCGCGGATGGCGACACCATCCATCTGCGCGGCACCGGCGCCGAGCACCACGTGGTCACGCTGCGGCAGCGGCCCAGGGCGGCGCTGCTCGGCGTGCACTTTTCCGCTTCCGACCGCAACGCCATCACGGAGCTGCACGCCAAGGCGAAAGCCTACGGCACCGACGGCCTGACGGCGCCCGCCGAACTGCCGCGCACCGCCGGCGGCGGCTATGGCTTCCGCTTCGACACGCCGGATGGCCTGCCGCTCGCCATCTCCGCCGACGTGGTCCAGCATCCCGACGTCGCCGCCGACCGCTCGCGCCCGACCAAGCTCACCCACGTGGTGCTCAACAGCGCCCGCATCGACGAGCAGACGGCCTTCTTCAAGGACCTGCTCGGCTTCCGCCACAGCGACAGCACCGAGATGATGGAATTCATCCGCTGCTGCGCCGATCATCACAGTGTCGCATTTGCACGCGGCAACGGGCCGTCGCTCAACCACATGGCCTACGAGATGCCCAACATCGACGGGCTGATGCGCGGCGCCGGCCGGATGAAGCAGAACGGCTTCAACATCGAATGGGGCGTGGGCCGCCACGGGCCGGGCAACAATGTCTTCACCTATTTCATCGAGCCCAATGGGTTCGTCACCGAATACACCACCGAGGTGGAGCAGGTCGACGAGGCGAGCTACGTGCCCAACACGGCCGAGTACTGGGCCAAATTCCCCGGCCGCCCATGCCGCTGGAACATGGCCGGGCATCCGTCGAACCGCCTGCGCGCCGCCATGGGTGGCGAGATTTTTGCCCCGCCGGAAGGCGAGGACGAAAACCTGCGCTGCGAGGACGTGATGGCGCGCAAGCTCGGGCGGTAGGGCATTTTCCATCCATTGGGAGTCGTCATGCCTGGCCTTGTGTGCCGGGCATCCCGCTTAGGGACGCACGGCCGTGCCAAACGAGACGGGATGGCCGGGACGGGCCCGGCCATGACAACGCAGGTGGTTCAAGGCAAGCAAAAAAATGCGCTGGCTCGATCCGGTCAGATCACCCGGAAGATCAGCAGCAGGACGAGGGTGACGGCGGCCGAGATCAGCAGCGAGCCGATACATCCGACTCGGTTGGAAAAGAAGAAGAACACGATTTCGCTCGCTCTCGGCGCGGCCTTGCAACGTCGCCGCAGTGATCGCCGCGATGCTTTGTCACCGGCGATGATTGACACCAACGCGTGGCCGGTCGGCGCGTTCCGCCAGGTGCAAAACGCGATCGTCAAGCCGCGAACAGTGCCCTCAGGCTATGTTGGCAACGCGACTTACGCCGGCTTCGCCCGTGCCGTGATCTGCTCCAGCACCAGCCCTTTGGTCTCGACGCCGACCAGCAGCAGCGCGAACGACGCGATCAGGAAGGTCAGCGCGAAGGTGTCCAGGACGTAGGCGCCGAGCCCGTACTGCAGCATGAAGCCGACCACCGCCGGCGCCAGGAACGAGCCGATGCGCCCGATGCCGAAAAACCAGCCCACGGCGGTGGCGCGCAGGTGGGTCGGGTGCAGCTCGCTCACATAGATGCCAGTCGAGCCGTAGACGCCGGGATTGACCCAGCCTACCGCCGCGATGGCGGCGTACATCCACAGGCCCGTCGCGTGTGCGAACCAGAGATGGAAGAACGCGCCGACGAAATAGTAGAGGAACAGCACCGGCCGGCGCCCGTAGATGTCGATCAGGAAGCCGCAGGCCGTATAGCCGACGACGGCGGCGAGCGCCTGCACAAGCTGGAAGCTGATCGCCTGGGTGAGCGGAATCCCCTGCTGCGTCAGGATCGTCGGCAGCATGAACAGAATGCCGTTCGACGACCACAGGAAGCAGAACGACACGATCCACAACAGGATGGTGCGCGTGCGCCGTTCCGGCGCCAGCAGCTCGAACACGGTGACGCCGCGCGACTGAGCCGCGCCGACCTCGGCTGCCGCTTCGGGGACGGCCTGCGTCTGGGCGATGGGCTTGGTGTCGCCCAGGGCTTCGCGCTCGATATGTGCGACGGTGCGCTCGGCTTCCTCCACGCGGCCCTGGCTGAGCCGGTAGCGCACCGATTCCGGCATGTAGCGGCGCACGAAGAACAGCAGCACGGCCGGCACGATGCCGACCACGAACAGCGCGCGCCATCCGAAATTGGGCACGATGGCGAGGCTCAGCGCCGCCGCCACCACCAGCCCGACCGGAAACGCCGCCATCATGGTGCCGGTCATGCGGCCGCGGATGCGGCCGGGACTGAACTCGGCCGCCAGGGTCAGCGTGACCGGCACTTCGCCGCCCAGGCCGAAATTGGACAGGAAACGGAAGATGCTGAGCGACAGCACGTTCCACGATGCGGCGACGAGGCCGGTGAACAGCGCGAAAATCCCGACCGTTGCCTGGAACGAGGTGCGGCGGCCGATGTAGTCGGACACGGTTCCCCAGAACAGCGCGCCGACGAAAGCGCCGACCAGGCCGACTGTGGCCAGCAGCCCGGCCTGGGCGGGATTGAGGCCGAACTCCCGCGCGATGGGCGGCAAGGCGGCGCCGAACAGCGCGAAGTCGGCGGCGTCGAACATGACGCCGAGAAACGCCAGGATGAAGAAATTGCGGTGCCAGCGGGAAAACGGCAGCCGCTCCAGCCGCCCAACCAGCTCCGCGGATTTTGCCGCGTTGTCGCTCATGGCAATCCCCCCATGCCGCGCGTGCTGCGGCACCGGCGAGTTAATCGCGGACGTGACATGCTGGCAAGCCACGGGCGAGTGTTGCAGACGACCTCGATGAGCTCGGGCAACTCGCGCGCCGCCAGCGAGACGGTTGAAATATCGAGATCAACCCGCTTAGCTGGGCGCCGGGCAAGGAGTTGCCGTGATCATCGACGTCTTCAACCACTTCATGCCGTCGGCCTATTTCGAGCGGCTGCGTCGCCTCGTCCCCGAGCACGCCGCGGCGACCGCATTCCCACGGCTGCGCACCCTGTGGGACCTCGACGCGCGGCTGAAGCTGCTCGATCAATTCGGCGACTACGCTCAGGTGCTCTCGCTCGCCAATCCGCCGATCGAGCTGTTGGGACCGCCCGACGCCACGCCTGAGCTCGCCCGCATGGCCAATGACGGCCTGGCCGAGCTGACGCGGCGGCATCCCGAGCGCTTTCCCGCATTCATCGCTTCGTTGCCGATGAACGACGTCGATGCGACGTTGCGCGAGATCGACCGCGCCATCGGCGAGCTCGGCGCTCGGGGGATACAGGTGTTCACCAACGTCGCCGGCGAGCCGCTCAGTGCCAAAAAATTCCGCCCGGTGTTCGCCCGCATGGTGGAGCACGATCTGCCGGTCTGGGTGCATCCGATGCGCGGGCCTCAGTTCTCCGACTATGCCGGCGAGTCCGCGTCGCACGACGAAATCTGGTTCACGTTCGGCTGGCCCTACGAGACTACGGCCTGCATGACGCGGTTGATCTACTCGGGCTTGCTCGACGAATTGCCGAACGCCAAGATCATCACGCACCACATGGGCGGGATGATTCCGTATTTCGCCGGCCGTATCGGCCTCGGCTTTCGCCAGATCTTCTTTGGCACGCCTGAAACAAATCCGGGGGCGGACGCCTTGCGCAAGGCGCCGCTCGACTACTTCCGGATGCTCTATGCCGACACGGCCCTGAACGGCGAGGCGGCGGCGACCCGCTGCGGCCATGCGTTCTTCGGCACCGAGCACTGCCTGTTCGCCACCGACGCGCCGTTCGACGCCGAGCACGGCCGCGGGCTCATCGGCCGGACGATCGCGGCGGTGGAGGCGCTGGACATCAACGCCGCCGAACGGGACCGCATCCTGTGCCTCAATGCCCGCCACCTGCTCAAGCTGCAGTGAGCCGCGATGGACACGCGCAACATCACGGTAAAGCTCAGGGACGGGGCGATGGGCGCCTATCTGGCGGTGCCCGACCGCGTGCCGGCCGGCGCCATCATCGCCATCATGGAAATCTGGGGCGTCAACGACACGATGCGCCACCACGCCAAGGAATTCGCCGAGGCCGGCTTTATCTGTCTCGTGCCCGACCTTTTCTGGCGCCAGGAGCCGGGCGTCGAGCTCTCCGATCACAATCCCGACCACGTGCGCAAGGCGTTCGATCTCTACTACGACTTCGACTACGACCTGGCGGTCCACGACATGGAGGATACGTGGCGCTATCTCGCGGGCCTGAAGGAGTGCAACGGCAGGGTCGGCGCGGTGGGTTACTGCCTCGGCGGCAAGCTCTGCTACCTCATGTGCTGCCGCACCGACGTCGACTGCGCGGTCGCCTATTACGGCACCTATATCGAGCATCGCATCCGCGAGGCGCCGAACCTGCACCGGCCGTTCATGCTGCACATGGCGCTGCGCGACCGCTGGGTCCAGGCCGAGGTGAACGATCTGCTGGAGCGCCGGCTGTCGCCCAATCCGCTCGTTACCATTCACAAATATCCCGGTGCCGACCATGCCTTCGCGCGGGTCGGTGGCAAGACCTACAGCAAGCCCGAGGCCGATCGTGCGCTCGAACTGTCGCTTCAGTTTTTCCGGCAGCACTTGGCGCCCTGAGCGGCGTAGCACGGATTGGCAGTTTCTTTCGTCATGGCCGGGCCTGTCCCGGCCATCGCGCTCCATGGGGCACGGCAGCGCCGGCCTAAGCGAGATGCGCGGGTCAAGCGCGCATGAGGAGTGAGTGTGTAACCCGCCCTATGCCAGAAAGTCGCGCAGCAGGGCGAGCGCCTGCTCCGGCCGCTCCAGCACCGAGGCGTGGCGCGCGTCCTTGATCCAGGCCAGGCGCGCGCCGGCGATTTGGGCCGTGAGCCAGCGCGCCGCGTCAAGGAAGCTCGGGATGTCGTCGTCGCCGCACATCACCAGCGTCGGCGCCGTGATGTTTTCGGCCAGTGGCCGCAGGTCGGCGGCCGCCAGCGCCTCGCAGGCGAGCGCATAGCCTTCGCCCGAGGTTTTTTGCAGCGCCGCGCGCACGTACTGCACGGCGACGCCGTTGGCCGCGACCGCGGCCGGCGTGAACCAGATCGGCAGCAGCCCGTCGACCAGTGCGCCGACCCCGGCGTCGCGCGCGGTTGCGGCGCGCTCCGCCCACATGGCGCGCATCTCATTGGTATAGCGTGGCGTCGTGTCGATCAGCACCAGGCGGTCGACCAGGTCCGGCCGGCTGGCGCAAAAATGCTGGGCGACCAGCCCGCCCAGTGAGATGCCGGCCACGTGGGCGCGGGCGATCCGCTGCTGCTCGAACAACGCGGCGAGCTGGCGCGACAGATCGTCGATGCCATAGTGCCCCGACGGCACCGCCGACGTTCCATGGCCCGGCAAGTCGTAGCTGATCAGCGTGTGCGTGTCTGCCAGCGGTCGGGCAAAATCCCAGAAACGGCGGTCAACGCCGAGGCAGTGCAGCAGCACCAGCGGCGGGCCAGATCCCTGCCGATGCAGCGTGATGCCAGTCGTATCGAGCGCACTCACATTGAGGTCCTGGGCGGCGGGGCGGAGATATTCCGCGCCAGGCTCGAGTGAAATGCAAGCCGGCGGCCGCAACCGGAAGGCGGTTCACTGTTCGCGGCGCAAGGCTACCGGCGAAACGTCAGCCGGAAGCCGCTGCCCGGGATCGACATCGTGACCCTGGCCACGCCCGCCGCTTCCGCGGGCGCCGTCTCACGCGCCGCGCGGCCGGGCTGAATGCCGCGCCCGGTCCACCGGATGACTTCCAGCGCGCCATCGAAATGCTCGACCACGGCGGTGCAGCTTTCGATCCAGTCACCGCAATTGACGTAGACGAAGTTCGCTTGGCGCCGGATCACGGCGTGGTGGATGTGGCCGCAGATCACCCCGTCGAGACCGCGGCGATGCGCCTCCGCCGCCAGCGTCTGCTCGAATTCGCCGATGAAGTTGACGGCGTTCTTGACCTTCAGCTTGGCCCACTGCGACAGCGACCAGTAAGTGAGGCCGAAGGCACGGCGGATGGCGTTGAAGTGGGTGTTGAGCCAGATCGCCACGTCGTAGGCCTTGTCGCCCAGGAGCGCGAGCCAGCGCGCGTGGCGGATCACGAGATCGAACAGGTCGCCATGGATCACCAGGTAGCGCTTGCCATCGGCCGTCACGTGTACCGCGTCTTCCACCACGTCGATGCCGCCGAAATGCGTGCCGTAGTAGTCGCGCAGGAACTCGTCGTGGTTGCCCGGGATGTACACCATGCGCGTGCCCTTGCGCGCCTTGCGCAGGAGCTTTTGCACCACGTCGTTGTGAGTCTGCGGCCAGTACCAGGCCGACTTCAGCGACCAGCCGTCGACGATGTCGCCCACGAGATAGACGGTGTCGGCTTCGTAATAGCGCAGGAAGTCGAGCAGCTTGTCGGCCTGGCAGCCCTTCATGCCGAGATGAATGTCGGACAGAAACAGCGTGCGCACCTGCTTCGGAGCGTGCGCGGCTGGTTCAAGCATCGCGATTCCTGTCGGAAAACATGCGCTGGCTGTAGCCCGTGTCGATTGCAGTTCGATGACAGGCCTGGAGCAATTTGGGGAAAGTTGCCCGTGCTGATTTAGGGAAATCGTTTCCGACAGCCGCGGCGGCCAATATTGTTTGCCCAGACGTTAACCTACGTGGAGGAATTGCGGTGCGCGACGCGCATCACGGTGCCGCGCCAGACGAGATCCTTGTGCTCCCAGCCGGCCAGCCACAGCGCCGGGAGCAGCGCATCGCGCAGCACCCAGGCCAGCGGCGAGCGCCAGGACAGGTGCCACCCGGCCGCCGCGGCCAGGAGCGCCTCGCTGCCGTACCATGCTGCCGCGAACACCGCTCCGATCAGCGCTGCGGGCCAGCCTGCTGCCGCGGCGCCGGCCACGCCGGCCGCGAGCGGCACCAGGCCGCCGGTGAAAATCTCCGGGACGAAGAACAGCGCAAAAGTCTCGCGCCGCAGGCGCGCCCAGCGCACCTGGCGCTGCCATACGTCGGCGGCGGTGCGCCGGCCGAGCGGCTGCGCGAACGGCGCGTCGACCATCCGCACGCGCAGGCCCAGGCCTCTGACCAGCTTGGTGGCTGCTGCGTCCTCGGCCATCTCGCTGGCGAGCGCGCCTACCCCGCCAGCTGCTTCGAGAATGTCCCGTCGCCACAGCATGCACTTGCCCTGGGCAAAGCCGATGCCGGCCGCATCCGCCAGCGACTGCCAGCGCGCCTGGTACGTATTGAGGAACGCGCATTCGAGTTCGGCAAAGAATCCCTGCGGTGCGCATCCGATGGGCGGAGAGCAGACGAGGCCGGTGTCCGGCCGCCAGGCGGCGAACAGGTGCGCCACGGCATCGCGCCGCATGAGCACGTTGCTGTCGGCCATGACGACCCAGTCGTGGCGCGCCGCCGTCCAGGCTTTCACCATGTTGTTCAATTTCGGGTTGGTGCTGATGCGGTCGTTTCCGACCAGGAGCCGCGCCGGCACGTCGGGATGTGCGGCCATGAGCTGGCGCAGCAGCGGCACTGCCGGATCGTTGGGCTGCGCCGCGCAGAACAGGACCTCGTAGTCTGGATGGTCCAGGCGAAAAGACGACCCAAGCGCCTGCTCGGAGAAATTTTCCACGCCGCAGACAGGACGGATGATCGATACGCCGGCGCCGTCCTCCGCCTTGCGGCGGACTTCCGCGTTGCGCACGCGGGCGATGGCGACCACGATGCCGGCAAGGTGCAGAAGGCTCAGCACGGCGCAGAACGCGCCGATTGCGGGAATCAACAGCGTCATCGCGGTCGCTTGTGACGCAAGCCGATGACCGGCACATGACAACGTTTTCCCTGCGGGACCGCTCGGGTTGTCATATGCTTGTCGCCTGCCCGGCAAACACTCGCGCCGCGCCGATCCGGCGCCAGCCATGGAGGCGCAGATGTCCGTTCGAATCGGCCACTTGACCCGTCGCCAGGTGCTGGTGAGCGGAGCCTCGGCAACCGCGCTGGCGTCGCTCGGCACCGTCGCCCGGCCGGCGATCAGCCGTGCCGCCGACCGCCCGCTCATCACCCACGGGGTTCAATCGGGCGACGTGTCGACCGATTCCGCCATGGTGTGGGCGCGCGCGGATCGGCCGTCGCGCATGCTGGTCGAGATCGCCACGACCGACAGTTTCAAGGATATCCGGCAGGGCGTGTTCGTCGATGCCCTGCCGGAGAGCGACCTGACCGCCAAGGCGCTGATCGAGCGGCTGCCGGCCGGGCAGGACGTGTTCTATCGCATCCGGTTTCAGGACCTGTCGGCGCCGACCGTCGTCGGCGAGGCGGCCGTGGGCCGTTTCCGCACGGCGCCCGGCGACCGCCGCTCGATCTCGTTCCTGTGGTCGGGCGACACCGCTGGCCAGGGCTGGGGCATCGACGAAGCGCGCGGCGGCATGCGCACCTACGCCACCATGCTGCGCAACCGGCCGGATTTCTTCATTCACAACGGCGACAATATCTACGCCGACGGACCGATCGCCGCCGAGCAGAAGATGCCCAACGGCGAAGTGTGGCGCAACGTCGTGACCGAGGACAAGGCCAAGGCGGCGGAGACGCTCGCCGAGTTTCGCGGAAATTACAAATACAACCTCCTCGACCGGAACGTCCGCGCCTTCAACGCCGAAGTGCCGATCTTCACCCAATGGGACGATCACGAGGTCACCAACAACTGGTGGCCGGGCGAGCCGCTTACCCGGGCGGAGCACCAGCGCAAGAAATATGTGGAAAAGAACGCGTTGCTGCTCGCGGCGCGCGCCGCCCGCGCGTTCCACGAATACATGCCGCTGCGGCCGGCCGCCGCCGAGCCCGGCCGCGTCTATCGGAAAATCTCCTACGGTCCGCTGCTCGACATCTTCATGCTGGACATGCGCAGCTATCGCGGACCGAACGGCGAGGGCCTGGAGGAGAAGTACGGGCCGGACGCGTATTTTCTCGGGCCGCAGCAGGTCGCCTGGCTCAAGCGCGAGCTGGTGAACTCGCAGGCGACCTGGAAGGTGATCGCCGCCGACATGCCGATCGGGCTGATCGTTGTCTACGACGGCGACCGCAAATGGGGTGTCGAGGCGGTGGCGCAGGGCGACGGCCCGGCGCGCGGCCGCGAACTCGAGATCGCCGACCTCCTGTCGTTCATCAAGCGCGCCGGCGTCCGCAACACCGTATGGCTCACCGCGGACGTGCACTACACGGCCGCGCATTACTACGATCCCGGCAAGGCGGTGTTCCAGGATTTCGAGCCGTTCTGGGAGTTCGTGTCCGGCCCGCTGCATGCCGGCACGTTTGGGCCGAACCAGCTCGACAATACGTTCGGGCCGCAACTGATGTACATCAAGGCCCCAACCAAGGAGCAGGGCCAGAACCTGCCCCCCAGCGAGGGCCTGCAGTTTTTCGGCCAGGTGGCAATCGACGGCGCCACCGAGGTCATGACGGTGACGCTCAAGGACGCGGACGACCGCGCCCTGTGGTCGACGAAGCTGGAGCCTCGCCTGGGCTGAGGCGGCAACGCGGCTGGCGCTCTACGCGGCGCCGGCAGCCCGCACGGCGCGCGGCGCCAGCATGCGTGCGACGTCGGCTGCGGGTTGCGGCCGGCTGAAAAAGTAGCCCTGCATCTCGCGGCTTCCCAGGTCCCGGACGGTGCGCATTTTCCGCGCTATCCTGGTATGCGGATAAGCGCCGAGGCTCGGCCCGGGGGGAAAGCAGCATGCGCCTGTGCAGGTTCAACGAGGGACGCTACGGCGTCGTTCGCCGCGACATTGTCGATGATGTGACGTCCATCGTCGATGGCGTCGTCCGCCGCGCCGGTAGCGAGGTGCGCGGGGATCCGGCGGTCGCGTGCCTGGCCGAGGTCACGACGGCCATCCGGGAGACGAAGAGCTACGAGGCCTATCCGCTTTCCGAGGTGCGGCTGCTCAGCCCGGTCGCGCATCCGTCCAAGCTGGTCGCGGCGCCGACCAACTACCGCGCCCATATCGCCGAGATGGCGGGGGACAAGAGCGTGAGCAACCCGCATCTGCCGAAGGACATCGGCCAGGCCGGGCTGTTCCTCAAGGCCAACTCGGCCCTGGTCGGCCCGTCGGAGGGGGTGGCGCTGCGTTTTCCCGAGCGGCGCAACGACCACGAGGTCGAGCTCGTCGTGGTCATCGGCCACGCGGGCAGCGACATCCCGGAGGCGCGCGCGCTCGACTACGTGGCCGGCTATGCGCTCGGCCTCGACATGACGCTGCGTGGGCCGGAAGACCGCAGCTTCCGCAAGTCGATCGACACCTACGCGGTGCTCGGGCCGTGGCTGGTCACGGCGGACGAGATCCCGGATCCCGATAACGTCCGCTTCTCGCTCAAGGTGAACGGCGAAACGCGGCAGGATGCCAGCACCTCGGACCTGATCTACGGCGTGCGCAAATTGATCGCCTACGGCTCGAGCTTCTACACGCTGCTTCCCGGCGACGTGATCTACACGGGCTCGCCCGAGGGCGTCAGCCCAGTCAACCCCGGCGACGTCATGCTCGCCGAATGTCCGGCGATCGGCAGCATGCAGGTGGCGGTGCGCCTGCACGGGGCATAAACACACCCTACGGCGCCGGCGCCTCGAACCCCGGCGCGGCTTCGACCTGATCGAACCAGTCGAAGCCCATGTCCTTGACAATTCGGTTGGAGATCACGATCAGCCGCGCCTCGTCGTGGGCGAAGTGCTGGTGGTTGGTGAACGGCGGGATGTAGATGAAGTCGCCCCGCTTCCACTCGAACCGTTTCGGCTCCTCCGCCCATTCCCATTCGAACTTGTCCAGGCAGTCGAATTTCAGGTCCCAGTGCAGGTCGTAGCCGGTGCCCTCGACCACGAAGACGACTTCCTCCCACATGTGCCGGTGCTTGCCCGAGCGCTCGCCGGCCTTGAGGAACTGCATATAGGCCTCGACGCAGCACTCACGCGTGTCCATGCGGCGGTGCACGATGTGCTTGATCAGGCCGTCGGCCGAGCGCTCGAACGGCATCTCCTCGGCGCTCACCACGTTGCGCCGCGTCTCGTACTGCTGGCGGAACGCCTGCGAGGCCGCCACGTCTTCGGCGCGGAAGCTGCAGGTGCTGGCGCCGGAATGGGCCGGGCCCTTTTCTTCGAATTCGGTGCTCATGAGCTCCTCCGCGTCAGATGTCGGTCGGCGGGCGGTAGTTCTCCTGGCCTTTCGGCGGATCGTCGGGCGGCCACTCGACGATCTTCTGGAACAGGAGGTGCATGAACAGGAACAGCGGCTTGGCCTTGAACACCAGCAGGATCGCCTCGTTCTCGGTATCGTCGTTGAAATGCTGGTGCACGCAGCCGTTCTCCACGAACATCACGTCGCCGGCCTTCCACGGGATGTGCCGGCCGTCGTGGATGTCGTGGCCGCGCCCCTTGAGCACGTAGAAGCAGGCGCTGTTGAGATGGCCGTGCTTTTGGCCGTAGGCGCCGGGTGCGTAGACCTCGATATGCGTCTCGATCGATTGGGTGACGGAGGCGTGCTGCGGGCTGATGATGTGCTTGCCGTACTGGCCGGGCCCGCCCTTCCACGGCACGTCGCGCGAGGAGTAGACCCGCGGCGCCTCGACCAGCTGCTTGTAGAGGTGGCTGTAGGTCCCTTCCAGCGAGCGCACAAAAGTCCGCTTCTTGGCCCAGCGGTCCCAGCGCTGGTGTTTTTCCTCTTCCTCGCCCTCGTGCGGCTGGTTATGGCCGACGCCCGGAATCTGCTCGTAGAGGCCCGTCATGGATGCACTCCATCTCGCGTTCCCATCCCGGTTCGTGATATCCCCGAACCCCATCTGAAAGCAATTGCGTGGAGTGGAGACGCGTCATGCGCCATGTGACCCCGGGCCTCGCCGCCGCAGCCGTCCTGGCGCTGGCGCTGACGTCTCCGGTGCGCGCCCAGAGCCCGGCCGAGTTCTACAAGGGCAAAAACGTCGACCTCTATGTCGGCTACAGCGTCGGCGGCGGCTACGACCTCTACGCCCGCATGCTGGCGCGGCACATGGGGAAGTACATCCCGGGCAACCCCACCGTGGTGCCGAAGAACATGGAGGGCGCCGGGAGCCTGCGGCTGGCCAACTGGCTCTACAACGTCGGACCCAAGGACGGGACGGTGTTCGGCATCATCGGTCGCGGCACCGGCTTCGACCCGCTGCTCGGCAACAAGGCCGCGCAGTTCGATGCCACCAGGTTCAACTGGATCGGCAGCGCCAACAACGAGGTCAGCATCTGCGTCGCCTGGTACACGGCGGGGGTGCAGAAATTCTCCGACCTGCAGACCCGGGAGCTGGTGGTCGGCGGCACCAGCGCGTCGGCTGACACCGATCAGTTCCCAAAAATCGCCAACGGCGTGCTCGGCACCAAATTCAGGATCGTGACCGGCTATCCCGGCGGCAACGAGATCGGGCTCGCCATGGAGCGCGGCGAGGTCCAGGGGCGCTGCGGCTGGTCGTGGTCGAGCGTGAAGTCGACGCATCAGCAATGGTACCAGGAGAAGAAATTCAACATTCTGGTCCAGCTGGCGCTGGCCAAGCATCCCGATCTGCCCGACGTGCCGCTGATCATCGACCTGGCCAAGACCGACGAGGAGCGCCAGATCCTGAAGCTCATCTTCGCCCGCCAGGTCATGGGCCGGCCGTTCCTGGCGCCGCCCAACGTCCCGCCCGACCGCGTCGCCGCCCTGCGCAAGGCGTTCATGGACGCGCTGAACGACAAGGATTTTCTCGCCGAGGCCGAGAAGGCGCAGCTCGAGGTCAATCCGGTTCCGGGCGAAAAGATCCAGGATCTGGTGAAGGAGGTTCACCAGACCCCAAAGGAGATCGCTGCGAAGGCGGCGTCCTTGCTCGACGTCAGCGTGCAGCGGCGCCACTGATTGTCTTTCCACGAAGGCACGGCTGATGGAAGCGAAGCATCATCGCGGCTGGCAGTCCGACGTCATCGTCGACCTGATCAAGCGCTATGGCTTTCCCTACATCACGATGAATCCCGGCGCGAGCTTTCGCGGCCTGCACGATTCGCTGGTCAATTACGGCGGCAACACGCCGCCCATGCTGCTGTGCCAGCACGAGGAGATCGCCGTGCAGATCGCGCACGGCTACGCCAAGGCGACGGGAAAGCCGATGGCGGTGATCCTGCACGACCTGGTCGGGCTGCTGCACGCCACCATGGCGATCTACTACGCCTATATCGACCGCGTGCCGGTCTTCATCATGGGCGCCACCGGGCCCATGCACGAAGGTAAGCGCCGCCCGCACATCGACTGGACGCATTCCGCGCTGGTACAGGGCAATGCCGTGCGCGACTACGTCAAGTGGGACTACCAGCCGACCGCGATCGAAGGCGTACCCGAATCCTTCGCCCGCGCCTACGCGGTGATGACCACCGAGCCGCAGGGCCCGATCTATATGTGCTACGACGCCATGCTGCAGGAGGAGCCGCTCCTCGGCGAGGTGCCGCTGCCGCCCGGGGACGCGGTGGCCACGCCGGCCACCACCATGCCGGATCCGGCGGCGCTGGAGAAAATCGCAGAACGGCTGCTGGCGGCACAGCATCCGCTGCTGCTCGCGGAATACGTCGGGCGCCGCCCCGGCGGATTTTTGAGCCTGGTGGAGCTGGCCGAGACCGTCGGCGCGCCGGTATGGGACATCGACAGCGCCCTCAACTTTCCCAACCGGCACGAGCTGTGCCTCACCCAGGACAAGGACTATGCGCGGCGCGCCGATCTCCTTGTCGGCCTCGACGTGCGCGACTGGGAGAAGCCGCTCAGCGAGCTCGACAGCACCAAGCGCACCGTGACGCCCCTCCTGTCCGACACGTGTGAGCGGATGGAGATCGGCTTCGGCGAAATTGGCATCAGCAAGTGGTCATTCGACTATTGTCGCATGCAGCCGTACGCCGTGCGCGCACTCGGCGATACGGCGCTGGCGATCCCCGAGCTGACCCGCCTCTGCCGCGCGCGCATTGCGGCCGACGGCACGCTCGCGGCGCGCATCGCCGAGCGCCGCGCGGCAACCGCCCGGCGTCACGACGAACTGTGGGCGAAGTGGCAGGACGACGCCAGAAAGGATTGGGACGCGGCTCCGGTCACGCTGCCGCGCTTTGCCCTGGAAATCTGGGATGTCATCAAGGGCGAGGACTGGGTGCTCTCCGCCAACAGCCTGCGCAACATGGTGCGGCGGTTGTGGGACTTCGACAGGCCATACCGCCATCCCGGCCGCGAGCTTGGCACCGCGACGCAGATCGGCATCTCCCTCGGCGTGGCGCTGGCGCACAAGGGCAGCGGGCGCATCGTCGTCGACATCCAGCCCGACGGCGACCTCATGTTCGACGCCGGCGCGCTCTGGGTGGCAGCCAAGTACGAGATCCCGATGCTCATCGTGATGTTCAACAACCGCGCCTACTACAACGACTGGGAGCACCAGCTGCGCATGGCGCGGCTGCGCGGCACCGACCAGGCCAAGGCGCATATCGGCATGGACCTGTTCGGTCCCGAGCCGGATTTCGGCGCGCTCGCCCGCGCCATGGGCCTTTATGGCGAAGGCCCGATCGAGCGGCCGGCCGACATCGCTCCGGCGCTGCGGCGGGCGCTGGCGCACGTGAAGCAGGGCCGTCCGGCGCTGGTGGATGTGGTGACGCAGCACCGCTGAATGGCGTACGCGCGGCGCGTCAAGCGGCTTACGCGTTGCTCAACCGTGCGGCTCGATCAGCTCCAGCCGGTTGCCGAACGGGTCGTAGATGAAGATGCGTTCGTAGCCGGGCAGAGGGTCGTCCTCGGCCATCTCGCAGCCGTGCTGGCGCGCCCGTGCGATGAAGCCGTCGAGGTCGCGCACCACGAAGGCCGGGTGCGCCTTGCGGGCGGCGCGGAAATCCTTTTCCACGCCGAGGTGGACCTCGATCGTGCCGTTGGTGAACCAGGCACCGCCGCGGGCGGCCAGTGCCGCCGGCTTCACCTTTTCGGCGAGCAGCAGCACGCCGGTATAGAACGCGCGCGCCTTGGCTTCCTCGCCCGGCGGCATGGCAAGCAGGATATGGTCGATGCCGAGGACCGTCATGGTGGGAACATTATCCGAACGCGCCGGCGCGGCCAATCGCTCTCGCCCGATCGGCGGCGCAATTGTACAATTCGCGTCATTGGGCCGAGGAGGGCCGGTTTCGCATGCGGGTCGTGTTCGCTCTGCTGCTGGCGGCTGCGTCAGGCGCGGCCGCCGCCCAGGACTATCCGACGCGGCAGATCAGCCTGATCGCGCCCTATGCGGCCGGCGGCTCCACTGACCTCGTCGCCCGCGTGCTGTCCGATGGCCTCAAGGCGAGATTCAACCAGCCTGTCACGGTGGACAACCGGCCGGGCGGCAACGGCGTCATCGGCACGCGCGAGGTGGTGAAGGCGCCGCCTGACGGCTACACGCTACTGATCGGTGCGCTCGGCGCGCAGGTGCTGCCCGCCGTGATGGCGCCCAATTTCCCGTTCGACCCGCTGCGCGATTTCATTCCTGTGGCGGGCGTCGCCGAATGGGCCGGCGTGATGCTGGTGAAGAAGGAACTGCCGGTGAACTCGCTGCACGAGTTCATCGCCTATGCCCGCACGCGGCCCGGCCAACTCAATTTCGGCTCGTCCGGCTATGGCAGCACCGTCCACCTGATCGCCGAGATCCTCATGCGGCAGACCGGCATCAAGATGCAGCACGTGCCCTACAAGGGCGGCTCGAACTCGATGACCGACCTGATGTCGGGATCGCTCGACGTGCTGTTCACCTCGTCGCCGGTGGCGGTGGGACAGGCCGAGAACCGTGGGGTCAAAATACTGGCTGTTGCCAGCAAACACCGGCTCAAGCTCCTACCTGACGTGCCGACCATGGAGGAGGCGGGCGTGCCCGGCGTCACGCAGACGCAATGGCTCGGCGTGTTCGGCCCGCCAGGCCTTCCCGAGGCAATCCGCCGGAAGCTGAGCGCGGCACTGGTGGACATCATCGCCGATGCCGACACGCAGACCAAGCTGCGCAACATCGGCTTCGAGCCGGTGGGAACCGACTACGTGACGTTCGACGCGTTCTTCCGCGCCGAGGTCAAGCGCTGGGCCGAGTTCGTGCGCGACAACGGCTTGATGGAGAAACCATGACGCCGTAGCGCCTACGCCGTAGGGTAGGCAACGGCGCGCAATCTCGAGCGCTGCATGGTGGGCAAATTCGCGATCGCGCCGTCGCCCGCCATGGGCCTTTGAGCAGGCGAATTTGCCCGCCCTACGGTCCGGCACAAGTCACGCCGCCGCCGGCGCCTCCGCCACGGGCTGCTTGTACTCCTGCAGGCGCGGCAGCACCTCGCGCGCGAACAGCGTGAGATTGTCCGCCGTGTCGTCGTGCGACAGCCGGCCGCCGTGGCCCATCATCAGCAGGTTGCCCATGCCGCCGCAATATTCGCAGAACTCGACGATCTGTTGATAGGCCTGATCGGGCGTGCCGCAGAACAGCACGCCGGCCTCGATCAGGTCCTGCACGCTGCAGGCGCGCATGTCGACCACGCGCCCGTCCTTGGCGCGCGTGCGCGGCGGGCTCTGGCCCTTGAGCAGGCGGGTGTTGTCCTCCACCGACAGGAAGCCGGGCGGATTGCGGAACGGCACGTGCACGATGGCGCCGGTGCGCAGATAGCCGGCCACCAGGTCGCCGCGCCGGTGCGCCTCGGCCTCGTCGTGGGCGACGGCGACCAGGCCGAGATAGGCGAAGCGGTCGGCGGCCGGCGCCTTCCGTCCCTTGGACACGTAGCCCTCGCGGTAGGCGTCGTAGAGCACGCGCGTGCTGTAGCCGGTGCCCAGCGTCGCCATCACGTAGCCGCGCTCCCCCAGCACGCGGGCATTGTTGCGGCTGCCCGTCGTACTCCAGATCGGCGGGTGTGGCTGCTGCCACGGCCGCGGCCAGATGTTCACCTGGCGATAATGGAAGAACTCGCCTTCCCAGTTGAACGGGCCGTCCTGGGTCGTCATCGCCTTGAGGATGAAGTCGTGCGCCTCCCAGAACCGGTCCATCACGCCCACAGGGTTCTGGTTCGAGCACGGGAACTCGTACGGCACGCCCTTGATGAACCCCATGTCGAGGCGGCCGCGCGAGACCACGTCGATGGTGCTGAGCTCTTCGGCGCAGCGCAGCGGATCGGGCCGATGCCCGATCGGATAGCCGAGCACCAGGAGGCGCGCGCGGCGGGTCTGCCGCGCCAGGATGGAGAGGGGCACGATCGCGGCCGCGCACATGCAGGTGGCGGTCTGGTGGTGCTCGTTGATCATGATGTCGAGGCCGAGCTCGTCGGCGAGCAGCCACTCGTCGTAGTAGCGATGGAACAGGTCGGCGGCGATCCTCGGGTCCACCTTGCGGTTGGGCAGGTTGACGCGCAGCGAGCCATTGTGGTCGTCCCACGCCGGCGGGTAGGGCTGCTCGGTGAACTGGTACACTCTCATTGTGACTCCCGGCGTGATGGTGCGGTCGGCGTGGCTCCCGGCATCATGGCTGTCACGGCGCCGCCGCGAACGCGAGCACGCGCTGCGCAAACAGCTCAGGCTGCTCGACATGGGGGAAATGCCCGGCGCGCTCGATCGTCTCGAATCGCGCGCCCGGGATGGCGGCGCCATAGGCGCGCCCATAGGCCTCGCTCGCGATGCGGTCGGCGGCGCCCCACAGGATCAGCGTGGGGATGCGGATGCGGTGCAGCCGGTGCTTGAGCTTGGGATCGTGCATGAAGGGCGACCAGGCGAAGCGCGCCAGCGCCTCGCGGTTGCGCGCCGCCACCATGACGTCGGCGTCGGCCATCGCCTTGTAGTCGCGCTGGCCCACCTTCGGATCGAAATAGGTGAGGGCGTTGAGCTCGTCGTCGGTGACGGCGAAGATGTCGGCGATATCGCGCGTCTCGCGGTCGCCAACCTTGATGCCGAGTGGATTGGCGAGCACGAGGCGCGCAAGCCGCGCGGTCGATTTCACCGCGATGGCGGCGGCGATCCAACCGCCGAGCGACACGCCGACCAGTGTGACGTCCCTCAGGTCGAGCGCCTCCATGAGGTCGAGATAGAAATAGCTGAGGTCGTCGACACTGTTCATCCAGCGCGGCAGCTCGGAGCGTCCGAAGCCCGGATGCGAAGGCGCGATCACGCGCACGCCGCGCGCCAGGTGATCGAGCACCGGAGCGGTGCGTTCGATGCCGATGCCGGGATGAAGGAACAGGAGCGGCGAGCCGGAGCCGCGTTCGACGACCTCGACGTTGACGCCTTCGACTGCAATCATGGAGGTGTCGGCGATCACATTCATGCGTGCGAACCGTCTTACCGGCTGGGCCGATTTGGCGGGCGCGGGCTTGACCCGCGCATCCATCCAACGATGAATCGATCCATGCGATGGATGGCCGGGTCGGCGATCGCTGTCGCGATCGCAAGCCCGGCAATGACGATCTGGTGGGTCACAAGCGGCACGACCGGTATAGTATGCTGAGGATCGAAGGAACGAGAAGGGGCCTGGAATGACATCTGTCTCACATGCCGGCGGGAAAAACGAGGTCGATGTCCATCCGGGACTGACCTACGCCACGCATGACGGCATTGCGCTTTTGGGAGACCTTTACGTGCCCAAGGGGGCGGGCCCGTTTCCGGTCCTGGTGGCGCTGCACGGCGGCGGCTGGGTGCAGGGCGTGCGCGGCGTGTGGCAGTACTGGGGGCCGTATCTGGCGGCGCATGGCTACGCCCTGTTCGCGATCAGCTATCGCCTCGCCAAGACCGGGCAGAAGACCTTCCCGCAGGCCGTGCACGATGCCATGGCGGCGGTGCAGTTCGTCCGCGGCAGCGCCGCCGAGTTCAAGCTCGACGGCGACCGCGTCGGCCTCATGGGCGCCTCCGCGGGTGCCAATCTCGCCGCCCTGGCGGCGCTCGGCGGCGATACGGTGTTCAAGGGTGGCTATCCGCAGGATGCCCATGCCGGCCAAAGCACCAAGGTCAAGCTGCTGGTCGGCGTCTATGGCGTCTATGACGTGCTGCAGATGTGGCAGAGCTATCAGGCCACCAGCCCGCGGGAGAACAACATCGAGAAGTTCCTCGGCGTCGGCCCGATGGAGAACCGCCGCATTTATTTCGAGGCCTCGCCGATCAGCTACGCGGTCACCGCCAACAACCAGATTGCGGTGCTCCTTTCCTGCGGCACCGAAGATGACCTGGTCGATCGCCGTGCCAATACGGATGCTTTCCTGACGGCGCTGAAGCAGGCCGGGTTCTTCGCGCGGACGCTCGTCCTGCAAGGCGCCGGACACTACTGGATGAACGATCCCATCGACGAGCCGACGAGCCACACCGGCTTCATGGCGCCGCGCCTGCTGCGTTTCCTGGCGGAGAAGCTCTAGCTCCGTACGGTGGGCAACGGCGCGCGATCTCGGCGTTGAATGGTGGGCAAATTCGCTGTCGCGCCGTTGCCCACCATCGGCTCAGCGCAGGCGAATTTGCCCACCCTACGGGCGCAAGATTTCTTTCGCCCGCTCCACGATCGGCTTCGGCGTGGCGTAGATGCCGTCGACCAACTCCTGCACCTTGGCGCCCGGCAGCGGGGTGATGTCGATGCGGGTCTTGTCGGCGTCGGCGCGGAACTGCGGATCGTTCATCGTGGCGTCGAACGCGGCGCGCAGCGTCGCGACCTGCTCGGCCGGCACGCCCGGTGGTGCCAGGTAGGGGCGTTGGAACATCTGCTGCGTCACGATCAGTTCGACCGCCTTGCGGTCCTCATCGTGGCCGATGTACCGCCACAGCGGCGGCACGCCGCGCGCGGTGAGTTCGGCATCGGGCTGCAGCCCGACCTGCACCAGCACGTTGAGCTTGCCGTCGCGGATCCAGTCGGGCCGCTGCGACTTCACGCTCGACCAGTCCCAGCCGCAGAGGCCGTCGATCTCGCCGCGCTCCATGGCGAGCAGGATGTCGGCCGAGCCCTTGTAGCCCATGACCAGATCGAACTTCACGTCCGTGGTCTTTTTCGTGAACAGCACGTAGTCGCGCGTCGAGGCGCCGAGTGCGCTGGCGCCCATGCGCGTCTTCTGCGTCAGCGCCGCTTCGAATGTTTTCGTCTTCGATCCGTGAAAGGTGGCGCACACGCGGGTGCCGCTGTCGGCAGTGCCGATATAGGCCACCTTCGTCGGATCGAATGCCGAGTCGGGCCGATCGTCGAGCAGCGGTGACAGCACGATCCCGGGAAACAGAGCGCCGAGACTGGTCCCGTCCTTGGGGGCCACCGAGGAGATGTAGGCGGCGGCGCGGCCGCTGCCGGCGCCCGGCATGTTCTTGACCACCACGGTCGGATTGCCCGGAATTTGGCGGCCGATATGGCGGGCGATGGCGCGCGTGTAGATGTCATAGCCGCCGCCCACGTCGCTGCCGACGATCATCTCGATGGTCTTGCCGGCATAGAACTCCGCAGCCGCGGCGGGCGCCGCGAGGCCGGCCGCGATGACGGCGGCCAGGGCGGGCGCCCGCTTGCTGGGCGCTTTCGCCTTTTGTACCAATAGCCGCATTGCGGGCGTGGCGCGCATTCTGCGCGCGTGAGCGCCGCCAACGAAAGGCATCGCCATGATCGATTTCTACGCGTTGACCAGCCCTAACGTCCAAAAGATCTACATCATGCTGGAAGAATGCGGCTTGCCCTACAAGGAGATTTTCGTCGACGTGTGGAAGGGCGACCAGTTCACGGCCGAGTTCCTGAAAATCAACCCGAACAACAAGATCCCGGCGATCGTCGATCACGACGGGTCGGGCGGCAAGCCCTACACGGTATTCGAGTCGGGCGCGATCCTGCTCTACCTTGCCGAGAAGACGGGAAAATTTTTGCCCAAGGACACGGGCAGGAAGTACGAGGCGATGCAGTGGCTGATGATCCAGCTCACCGGCATCGGGCCGATGTTCGGCCAGTGGAACCACTTCAAGCTGTTCGCGCCTAAGGAAGGCAACGAATACGCGATGGCGCGGTATTCGTCGGAATTGAAGCGGCTCTATCACGTGCTGGAGGAGCGGCTCGAGCACTCGAAATTTCTCGGTGGCGACGAGTACTCGATCGCCGACATCGCGACGTTCCCGTGGACCCGCAACCACGATGCGCATGGCGTGAAATGGGACGACCACCCCAACCTGGCGCGCTGGTTCGACGCCATCGGCGAACGCCCGGCGGTCAAGAAGGCGCTGGAGAGGGTGGCCGCCGTCAAGTCCACGCGTGAGACGGCCTCCGACGACGACAAGGATCGCTTCTTCGGCCGCGGCCGCTACGCCTGGGCGTGAGAAATTTTGCGCCGTAGGGTGGGTTGAGGCGCGCTACGAGGCATCGCGACATTTTCGCAGCGCTGCGCGCCGAAACCCACCGTTGCGGTTTCATTGGTGGGTTTCGGCGCCTGCACGCCGCGGTCTCTTCGCAAGCGGAGCGTGGCGCCTCAACCCACCCTACGGCGCGACGCTATACTAGACCGATGGAATGACCTTCAGCGCCGGGAACAGTGTGCCGAGCAGCGTCGGCGGCCACGGCACCGCCATGAACAGGTGGAACGCGATGTAGATGCCGAGCACCAGGATCG
>DATFWC010000478.1:0-2286 GCA_035259885.1 Xanthobacteraceae bacterium | reverse complement strand
CTCGCCGCCACGGCGCCGGCGGTCTGCCGCGTCGGCGGCGCGTCGCGCACCATGTCCTGAAAACTCGTCTCCGTGCGCTTGTAGGCCGTGGTCTGCGAATTGGCGATGTTGCCGGAAATGTTCTGCAGCGCATACGACTGCGCCTGCATGCCCGTCACGGCCGTGGTGAGAGCGTCGAAGATACCCATCGTGGTCTCCACTGCGTTCCGGGCGGCCCGCCGGAACCCCTGCCAAAGCCTCGCGGCCGCAACTCGGGCGTTCCCATCGCAAGCCCCGTGCCAGCAGGGATTTTATGGAGTTTCAATGAGTTAGGCAGGAGCCAAGGGCGACGCAACCGGTCTGGCCAGCGCAGATCTGCCTAGACCCGGCAAGAAGTGCCGGGCTGACGCCGTAGAGCGGGCAAAGGCGCGTGGCGCCGCGCACGCAACATGGGTGGCGACTGGATAGCGCCGTGCCCACCATTGTTTTACGCGGCCGCACGCGCGGGCACGGCGTGCATCGAACGCATCTCCTTGTGGAGGTGCCTCGTTCGGCGCGCCTTTGCCGACCCTACGGCGCTGAACGCCGTAGCCCGGATGAAGCGAAGCGTAATCCGGGATGGGCCCCGCTGATCATTCAGGCTCGCAGATAGGCCGCTTCCGCATTCCGCTGCGCTCCATGCGGGCTACGGAGAGGTCGTGCCGGGAATCTGCACCAGCTCCTTGAGCTGCGCCTCGGTGAGCGGCTGGCTGATGAACTTGAACCGCACGGCATCGGGCATCAGGTCGGCGAGGCCCATGACGCGGTCGGGAATCAGCATCTCCTTGGGGTCGAATTCGTCGCGGATGCGCTGCGCGTCCTCGAGGCTGATGCCGGCGAAGGCGGCGTAGATCTTGAGCGCCTCATCGCTGGCATACATCCAGTCGATGGTCTCGCGATAGGCGCGCATGAAGCGGGTGTAGACGGCGCGCTTGGACTCGAGGCTGTCCTTGTTGGCGATGATGGTGCGCACCGTGTGGCCCTTGACGAGCGGCAGCTCGTTGGCGCGCACGATCACGCGCACCTCGCCCTTGCGCAGCGCCTCCAGCCCGAGCGGCGGCGCCGACCAGCCGGCATCGACCTGCCCGGTCATCACCATGGTGAAGGTGGCGGGGCCGCCGCCGGTGGCGACTGGCTTGGCGTCCACCTTATAGTGGTCGATGAGCGCCAGCACGTTGGCATGGGTCGAGGCCCCGACGGTGGAGAACGCAATGGTGCGGCCGCTCATGTCGGCCATGGACTTGACCGGCGAATCCTTGCGCACGAACCAGTAGGCGTCCTCGCCGATCGACTCCGAGCCGATGATGCGGATCGGCGCGCCCTTGGCATAGGCTCCGAGCACGCCGAGCGTGCCGACCGACACGCCGATGTCGGCGCTGCCGGCGATGACCGCCTGCATGGTCTGGCCGGCGCCGTCGGTATAGAGAATCTCCAGATCCAGTCCGTGCTTGGGAAAAATGCCGCCGCGCATGCCGAGGTCGGCCGGCGCGCCGTGCCAGATTCCGCGCTGTCCGATGGCGAGCTTGAGCTTGTCGGCGGCATCGGCGGCGGTTGTCGCGAGCAATGTCGTGATGGCAAGAACTGCGGCGGCAATGCGTTTCATTGTTACCTCCCTGTAGCCCGGATGGAGCGTAGCGTAATCCGGGACAGGCCGCTCCCGCATTCCGCTTCGCTCCATGCGGGCTACAGGAGCCAAGGGTGGGCAGGTGCCCGCTGAAACGAAAATAGCCGGGCGTCGCCGCCCAGCCCTTTCAATTGCGTGCGGGGTGCGTCGGCCGGGCCGAAGGCTACGCCGATCCGTCGGGCACGAACTTCATGGCGACGCCGTTCATGCAGTAGCGCTGGCCGGTGGGCGGCGGGCCGTCGTTGAAGACGTGGCCGAGATGGCCACCGCAGCGGCGGCAATGGACCTCGGTGCGCAGCACTAGCAGCGAGCGGTCATCCGAGGTGCCCACCGCGTTGGCCAGTGGCGCATAGAAGCTCGGCCACCCGGTGCCGCTCTCGAACTTGGTGTCGGAGGAGAACAGCAGCAGGTCGCAGGCCGCGCAGGCGAAGGTGCCCTTGCGCTTCTCGGCATTGAGCGGACTGGTATATGGCCGCTCGGTGCCGTGCTGGCGCAGCACCTTATATTGCGCCGGGCTCAAGCTCTGCCGCCATTCGGCGTCGCTCTTCTCGATCTCGAACGGTTCCGCCGCCTTGACGGCGCCGCCGCGCAACCAGCTCAGGCCTGCGATCACGGCCACACCTCCCACACCCGAAAGAAGCAAT
>DATFWC010000477.1:0-11546 GCA_035259885.1 Xanthobacteraceae bacterium | reverse complement strand
TCCCGAAAAAGCCCGATTGGCCGGCGCAATATCCGTCCATCGTCATTGCGGTGGACGACATTCAATCGGCCATACGACGCGTTGGAGAAGCGGGCGGCAAAGTGCTCGGAGAACCGATCGAGATACCCGGCGTCGGGCGGTACGTTTCCTTTTTTGATACGGAAGGCAACCGCGCCAGCATGTTGCAACCTGACCGCAACATGGGCTGACCGCAGCGAAGCTCATGGATTCTCGGCACAAGCCGCCCCCAGCATGACGGCGCCCGGCTTGCCGCCGGGCGCCGCTCCTCGTCGCGAGGCGTCGCGGCCTAGTTTTGCGCGACGATCTTCTCGAGCACGTCCTGCTTGGCGGTCGAACCATGGCCGCCAGCAAAGGTGGCGTCCTTGATGCCGAGCTTCTTCACCGCCTCGCCCACGGCGAGCACGCCGGGCGTGCGGCTGGCATCGCGGCCGGGCGACCAGATGTCGGTCACCCATACGACGTTCTCCTTCACCACATGGCCGATGATCATGCCGTCGGAATGCGGGTTCGGGATGTTGTGCAGGTTGATCTCGACGGTGTCGTCCTTGAGCGCCATCTGATCGGTCACGCCCACGATGGTGGCCGGCTTCGCCTGCTTGGCCAGCGTATCGGGAGCGATCGTGTGCGGCGTTTTGGCGACCTGCTCGAAATAGGCCTTGACCTGCTCCGGCACGATCACGGTCGCGCCCTCTGCCACGTAGGCGCGCATGCCGCCGGTGTGATCCATGTGGTGATGGGTCAGCACCAGGTACTTGATCGGCTTGCCCGGATACTTGGCCTTGGCGGCGTCGATGACCCAGCGTGACTGGACGTCGCTCACCGGGGCGTCGAACACGACGAGGCCATCCTTCATCGCCACGATCAGGTCGTTGGCGGAGCCGCCGACCACCTGCTGCACGTTGGGCGCCAGCTCCGACAGTTTCAGGCTGCCGCCGGCCGGGGCCACCACCTGGTCGCTGTCGAGGAACCGGCCCAAGAACATCCGCCGCAGCACCCATTGATACGGCGCGTCCGAGGCCGCCGTCTTGGCCTTCGCCTTCACGTCGTCACTGACGGCGAACGTATCGGCGGCGATAGTCGGGTTCGGCGTCACCTCCTTGTAGACGAGGCGCTGCACTTCCATGCCGTTGAGCTGGAACGACAGCGTGTGCGCCAGCTTGATTCCGCCGACGTCCTTCCAGTCCGACGGAATCATGTCGTAGTTGGCGTCGCCATAGATGTGGTCGTCGTCGCGCGTGCGCACCGCCGCCGGCAGTTTGGTCGTGCGGTCGAACAGGACGATGTAGCGAGTGCCGCCGCTGGTCACCGCCACCGCCGGCAGGGTCTGGTCGCCGAGCTTCTGGTCCTCGATCGCCGCGATGCTCTGCGGGTTTTCCATCGCCCGCAGCAGTAGCCCCGGCGTCTGCCGCTCGAGCTCGCGCAGGTGCGAGGCCAGGCGGATGCCCGACATCGGCTGGCTGCCCTTCTCGTCGGTGACCACGCCGTAGCCCGGCGTGATGATCTCGCTGTATTTGATCCGCTCGACGGCCGGATACTTCTTGTCGCGATCCCAATCGATACGCACGCTCCGGTTGGCACCGTCGGCGGTCAGCGTGAACGTGGAATCGCCGATGAAGCGCGCCTCGCCGCCGGCCTTGAACGATTGCCCCGGCTCCCAATGCTTGGCCTCGCCCTTGATGGCGACCGACTTGACGGCGCGGAGCTTCTCCGCCCCGCCCTGCGCGGCAACCGACTGGCTGACGAGGTCGTTCGGACTCTGCGCGTAGGCCGGCAGCTGCCCGACACCGAGCAGCAACGCGGCCGAGATCGCAAGAACACATTTCATGTGGCTTTCCTCCCTCCTATGACCATGACGTGCCGCACCTTGACTCAGACGATCCCAACGGATCCGGTGCGAGAACCTGGACCTGTCCCGGTCGCCGGCCTTAAGCTCGATGCATTGCGGCCCGGGGACTTTACACGAAAACACCGCGCCCTGCCCCGGCCGTTCCGGCGCCGACGGCTTTTTTAGGAGCGCCGCACATATGGGAGGAGCTTATGGGTCGCACGGCCATGCACCGCAACGCCTTGACCCATGCCTGTCGGTCGATCGGCGGCGCGCTGCTCGCGTGGGGTTCGGCGCTGCTCGGTCACAGTCCGGCCATCGCCGAGGAACCGCCGCTGGTAATCGCCAAGTCCGGACATCTCTTCGCCGGCGGCCAGATCGACCATTCGGTGCCGGGCTCGCCGATGGTGGGGCACATGTATGCCGAGTTTCAGATTCCCAAGAAGCTCGTGCACCCCCACCCGATCGTGATGATTCACGGCGGCAGTCAGACCGGAACCAACTTCACCGGCACGCCGGATGGACGCGAAGGCTGGGCGCAATATTTCTTGCGCCGCGGCTATGCGGTCTATGTGGTCGATCAGGTGGCGCGCGGCCGCTCGGCGCATTGGGCGCAGACCCTGGGCGGCATGACGTCGCCCAACCTGCCGCGGGTCGAGCAGCGCTTCGTCGCACCCGAGCGCTTCAATCTGTGGCCCCAGGCGCATCTGCACACGCAATTTCCCGGCACCGGCAAGCCTGGCGACCCCGCGTTCGACGCCTTCTACGCCAGCCAGGTACCTTCGCTGGCCGACTTTGCCAAGCAGCAGGCGGTCAACCGCGACGCCGGCGTCGCGCTGCTCGACAAGATCGGGCCGGTGATCCTGCTGACGCATTCGCAATCCGGCGCCTTCACATGGCCGATCGCCGACCAGCGGCCTCATCTGGTGAAGGCGATCATCGCGGTGGAGCCCAATGGCCCGCCCGTACACGAGGTGGAGTTCAAGGGCGCGCCCGACTGGTTCGCCGACAACCCGCGCGAAAAGCTGTCAGGCCTGGGTGACGTCCCGCTCACCTTTGCGCCGCCGCTGCGAGACGGCGAAAAGCTGTCGTTCGTCCGCCAGGATAAGCCCGACCGGCCGGATCTCGTGCGCTGCTGGATGCAGCAGGAGCCGGCGCGCAAGCTCGTCAACCTGCAGAACATCCCGCTGCTGATCGTCACGGCGGAAGCCTCCTACCATGCGGCCTACGACCATTGCACGGCGGCCTATCTGACGCAGGCGGGCGTGCGCAACACGTTCCTCCGCCTCGCCGATGCCGGCATCCGCGGCAACGGCCACATGATGATGCTGGAGAAAAACAGCGACGCGATCGCTGCCGTCATGGCCGACTGGCTCAAGAAGAACGTGCCGGCGACCTCCAAGCCGCGGCAGGCAGCGCGCTGATCCTCGATCCTGGCGCGATCACGCGCCGGGATCTTTTCTTGCCCTGCGCGAACCGCGCTTTCAGTTTTCGCAGGTGGGAGATCGAGTCGCGGCAGCCGCAGTGTTGCGCATGGCTCTCATGCCACCTGATTTTCTCCTCCACCGTGGCGTTCTTCGGCATCCTGTGCGCCCAGTGCCAGGCCGTGTTGGTGTTGGCCGCGCCCCGCTCCTTTCCGGCACGCATGATCTGAAGATCCCCGATCGAACGGCGGCTCACGCCGCCTTGCGCCACAGCTCCCGGCTGGCGAGCCGCGCGCCCTGCGCCAGCGCCTCGAGCTTTGCCCACATGATGGAGGGATGGACGCGGCGGTGGAACGGCCCCTGGGCGAAGCCGCAATCGGTGCCGGCGATGACGTTCTCGCGCCCGACCAGCCGCGCCAGGCGGACGATGCGCTCCGCCACCAGCTCGGGATGCTCGACGATGTTGGTGGCATGGCTGATCACCCCGGGGACGAGCAGCGTGCCATCGGGAAGCTTCGCGTTTTCCCACACCCGCCACTCGTGCTCGTGGCGCGGATTGGCGCCTTCGATGACAAAGGCCCCGACATTGAGCTTGAGCACGAGATCGACGATGTCCTTGAGCGGAACGTCGGTGACATGCGGGCCGGGCCAGCTCCCCCAGCACACGTGATAGCGGATTTTCTCGCGCGGCAGGCCGGCGATGGCATGGTTGAGGATCTCGACGTGGCGGGCCACCCACTTGCGGTAATCGGCGAAGCTCGCCGGCGGCACCATCCGGTCGTAGGTGACGGCCGTGCGGGCATCGTCGAGCTGCACCAGGAATCCATTGTCGATGATGGTGCGGTATTCCGTGCGCATCGCGTCGGCGATCGCCACCAGGCAGTCCTCCTCGCTGGCGTAGTATTCGTTGCGGCGGTCGGGGATGACGCTCGCCGGCGCCGCTACCGGCAGGAACGCCTCCTCCACCTTCACGCGAGCGAGCGCGGCCTTGAAGTTGGCGATGTCGCGCTCGAGCTCGGCCGGGTTGCCGTAGGTGATGGGCCCGACGCACACCGACTCGGCAGTGGTGGCCGCGCCCTCGCGTGCGTCGAGCTCGGCATAGAATTCGGCAAACCGTTCGCGGTCGGCGCCGCGCTTGAACGGATTGGCATCGGGCTTGAGCGGCCGGCGCTCGAACCCGCTCAGGCGCTCGAGCGCGTATTGCGACCAGCTGATCGACTTGCCGAACTCGCCGTCGCTGACCACGTCCACGCCGGCCTCCGCCTGCTGGCGGACGATCTCGGCCACCGACGCGGTCAGGCAGGCCGCATGGCCCGCCTCATCATACGGTTTGCCCGCCTGCCTGGCGCGCAGGAAGTCCTGCAGGGCCGGCGGACGGACGAGGCTGCCGACATGGGTGGTCAGAATGCGTTCGGTGCTGCGTTTCATGTCCTGGTCCTGGCCAGCGAGGAGTGCGTGATGCGTGATCGGCCGGATCGTTAGCAGGAACCCACGGGTTCCGCCAAAAGCATGACGGGCCCACTTCGGCCAGCCTGCCGCGCCGGTGGACGGCGGCCGCACGCATCGGGTGAGGTCTAACCCTTCCTTAAGGGCGGCCGGCTAACTTCGCTGGGTTCTGCAGGGCGCAAGAGGACGGCCCGTCGAGTCACTTATGATCCGCATCGATTTCAATCGGCTGCGTTTTCTCATCATCGATGACAATACGCACATGCGGCGCATCCTGCGCACGCTGCTGCACGGATTCGGCACGCGCGAAGTGTACGAGGCCGAGGACGGCGCCGCCGGGCTCGAGGCGTTCACCCACTACATGCCCGACATCGTGCTGACCGATTGGGCGATGCCGATCTTCGACGGCCTCGAGCTGACCCAGATGATCCGTCAGCCGGGCGCCAACGCCAATCCGTACGTGCCGATCATCATGCTGACCGGCCATTCGGAGAAGAAGCGCGTAATTGCGGCGCGCGACGCCGGCATCACCGAGTTCCTGGCCAAGCCAATCTCGGCCAAGTCGCTGTATCAGCGCATCCTCAATATCGTCGCCAACCCGCGTCCGTTCATCCGCACGCGCACCTATTTCGGGCCGGACCGGCGACGCAACGTCAACCCCAATTATGTCGGCCCGGAGCGTCGCAAGGGCGGCAAGGCCGACGTGATCCGGCAGCAGCCGCTGCTCAACAAGGCCAAGGCGCCGGTCTGAGCTCTCGAGGACAGTCATGGCGAAAGCAAAGAACGACACTCCGGCCGTCACGACCTACGCCGACTACGAGGTCATCCTCCCGCCCAACAAGCTGAAGAAGGCGGTGGTCAAGGCGTCGGCGGTCACGCCGGCGGACGATCCGGTGGCGCGCGCCGAGGCGGCGCTGGCCGAGCTGGCCAACGAGTTCTCCTCGTGGATGGAGACCGAGTGCGAGCGGCTGATCCAAGCGCGCCAGACCCTCAAGCGCGTCGGCGTCAACACCACGACGCGCGACGAGCTATTCCGCGCCGCCCATGACATCAAGGGCGAGGCCGAGACATTCGGCTTCCCGCTCGCTGGCCACGTGGCCGACAGCCTGTGCCGCCTGATCGAGCATACGCCCGATTTCGAGCGCGTCCCCTCCTCGCTCATCGATCAGCACGTGGACGCGGTGCGCGCCATCATCCGCGAGGCGCACCTGAAGGATGCCGAGGCGACCGCCACGCGGCTGACCGCGCGGCTGCGCCAGGTCACCGACGAGTTTCTGGCCCACGAGAACCGCCACCGCCCGGAGTATCTCGACGGCATTTTGGCCCCGCCGCTCAGCCCGGACGAGCAGGGTTAAGCTCCGTAGGGTGGGTTGAGGCGCATGGCGCGGAGTTGCGTCATCGTCGCGGCGTCGCGCGCCGAAACCCACCGTCAGCCATCGGGGAGGGTGGGTTTTCGGCGCGAGAAGCCGCGAACCCGGTCGCAACCGGAGCGCGGCGCCTCAACCCACCCTACGGTGCCTGCTCAAGCCGCTGCCAGTTCGTCGCAGAACAGCCGCGCTTCGTCGCGCGTGGCTTCGGTGGCGAAGCGGCGCAGCAGCATCATGAGCGGCGCCATTTCGCCCGTGTCGTCGCGTTCGCAGGACGTGAGCACGCGCTCGATCATGCGGCGCTTGAGCCGCGTCGCGCCGCCCGGCTCGGTGACGAAACCCGACTCGTGCATGGCATCGACGGCGGCCCGGAACGCCGGATAGGCCGACGCCGGCAGCCCGGCCTTGGTGTAGAGCGCCTGGAAGGCAGCTCCGCGGCGATCGTGGATCAGGCCGGTGACCCGCGCGATCGGCAGCCCCGACAATTCCGCCAGCGCTTCTTCGAACAGGCGCAGGTTGCCCGACAGCAACGCCCGCAGGATCAACCCGGAGCTCAGCTGGCCGCTCTGGCGCAGATGCGTGACCAGCGGCCGTACCTCGTTGCGGGACGAGTATGCCGCCAGCGCGATCGTCGCCTTTTCGCACGCCTCCTTGGCAACACGATGGGCACGGCCGGCATCGAGCCACGTCCGCGCCGTCACGAAGCCGGCCAGCGTTTCCGACAATCGCACCACCAACGCCTGGCGCGTCGCCAGGGCGATATCGTCGCGCGCCAGCAGGACCTCGCGGATTGCCGCCAGATGGCCGTGCCGCTCGACGATGCGGTCGAGCGAGAACGGAGCAACCTCGGCGCTGTCGTTCTCGATCAGCGTGAGGCAGGCTTCGGGCGACCCGACTTCGGCGATCGCCGCGGCGACCGCCCGCGGCAGGCCGCGACGCCGGGCTACCGCCGCCTGGACGGCACTGTCGCCGGAGCCCACGCTGTCCACGAGATCGGCATCGAGCAGCAGGGGTGAGTGTTCGAGGACGGGGCCGGCGATCTCGGCCTGGTCGGCGGCGAGCGCCAGGATCACTGGCGCCGGGGCGTCGGCGCTGGCGGCGAGTGCCTCGGCCATGGCGCGCCGCACCAGCGGCGACGGATCGTCGAGCAGCATGACCAGCGCGCCCTCGGCGGCGATGCGGTCATCGACGGATAGATCGGAATGGAGGAACGCGCGGGCGAGCGCGCTGGTCGCGTCGGCGCGCTCGGTCGCTGCGGCGGTGCGCACCCATTGGAGGAAATGTCGAACGATCATGCTGCTGCCGACACTACGCCACACCCGGAAAAACCCATGAGTGCAGTCTACGCCGGCACGCTTAACAAAGCGTTCACCATAACGCGTTGTCGTTGTTGAGGATTTGTTAATCCCGGGGGCGCCGCAAGCGACCTAGCTCTGCCGCCGCTTCGTGCTGAACAGATCGAATCCGCCGCCCTGGCCGCGGCCCCGGTCGTTCGCCGTGGATACCGCGGCGCCCGGCGCGACGGCTTGGCTGGTGTGCGAACCACTTGCCTGCGAACCGTTCGCTTGCGGCACGGCCGCTCCGCGGGTGCCCCAGAGTTGACTGACGGTCTGCGAAACGGCGCCGCGCCCTTCGGTGCGGAACAGATCGTAGAAACCGGAAGATCCGTCGGCCGCGAAGGCCAGCGGCGGGCTGTCCACCTGCCCCAGCGCAGCTATCGACCGATCGGCGCCGCCGGCCTGCGTCGCCGTGAACATCTGCGAGCGGACGGAATCGGCTGGCGGCGGCATGGTTGCGTTCGGCGCGACGGCGGCCGCGCGCGCGGCCGAGAGCAGCCCGGTTCGGGCCGGCACGGTGGCGCTGGCAGCGACGGTCTGCGCCGAACCCGGGCCCGGCATGGCGCGCGCCAGCCTGGTGACGAGCGTGCCATAGACGGCGGTTACGCTGCGCGCCGCGCCCTGCTTGTCGTAGAAGATCGACCGGTTGGCCGCGGCGGCGCGCGGAAACAACGCCGCCGCCTTGGCGTTGGGAGCGGTGCCGGCGGTGTTGATCAGCCTGGCGGCGCCGCTGGCGCCGAGAAAATGCGCGATATAGAGCTCGCCATCGGTGGGATCGCGGCCGATCTTGCCCTTCAAGCGGGCGGCATTGTGCCGGGTGAGCGCCCCCGCCATGGCGGCATTGGCGCCCGGATTCTTGCGCAGATTGAGGATCTCGGCGCGCATGGCAGGGTCGCGGACGATGTATTTGCCGGACGCGGTCCTTTCGATCGCGTCGGCATAGCGGCCATAGCCGAACTCGGCGCCCGACTCCTTCATGGTCATGAGCCAGGTCTGGTCGATGAACTGGAACAGCCCTGTCGCCGAGGAGGTCGACGCCTTCACCTCGGGATTGAGGCCGGACTCGATCCTGGCGGTCGCCAGCAGATAGGAGAAGCCGGCGCCCGTGGCCTGCGCGGCCTGACGGATGGCGCCGGTGACGCTCGCGCCGATGGCGTTGATGGTCTCGACCAACATGGCCGCCCTCTGGGCGAAGTCGGTCGTTCAGCTTGGCCCGAATCCTCGCAGCGGCCAGCATGGGACGATATGGTAAAGAGGATCTTAACGAACGGGTTTCCCGGCTTCCGCCGGGTCAGGACTCGAGGAGGGACAGATGGAGCAGGCGACCGCGACCCGCCATCCGCGCGGCGGGCTCTATTTCGAGGATTTCGTCATCGGCGATGTTTACCGCCATCCGCTCACCCGCACGGTGACGCAGATGGACAACATGCTGTTCTCCAACATGACGCTCAATCCGCAGCCGCTGCACATCGACCGGCACTTCTGCGAGCAGGAGACCGAGTGGGGCAGGCCGCTGATGAACTCGTTGTTCACGCTGGGCCTGATGATCGGCATCCAGGTGAGCCACATGACGGTGGGCACCACCATCGCCAATCTCGGCATGACGGAAGTCAAGTTCCCGCACCCGCTGTTCGAGGGCGACACCGTCCACTGCGCCACCGAGGTGATCGGCAAGCGCGAGTCGAAATCGCGGCCGGGCGCTGGCATCGTCGAGTTCCATCACCGCGCCTACAATCAGGACGACAAGCTGGTGGCCGAGTGCCGCCGGCAGGTGTTCATGCGGATGCGGCCGCGCTGATGCGTTCGCTCCTGTTTGTTCCTGGCGACAGCGACAGCAAGCTGGCCAAGGCGCAGGCGAGCGGGGCCGACGCGCTGATCGTCGATCTTGAGGATTCCATCTCGGCCGAGCGCAAGGCGCACGCCCGCGCCACCACGCTGGCGTTTCTCAAGAGTTTGGGCCCAGCGACTCGCCGCCCTCGCCTTTTCGTGCGTGTCAACGGGCTCGCCACCGGCCTGACCGATGCCGACCTCGAGGTCGTGGCCGGCCGTCCCGACGGCATCGTCCTGCCCAAGGCGGAAGGCGGCGCCGCGCTGGTGCATCTCGATGCCAAGCTCGCGGTGCACGAGGCCCAGCACGGCCTCCCCGATGGCCATGTGCGCGTCGTGGCACTCACCACCGAGACAGCGAAAGCGCTGTTCCTCGCCGGCACCTATGCGGGCGCCAGCACGCGCCTGATCGGCCTCACCTGGGGCGCCGAGGACCTGTCGGCCGAACTCGGCGCCGAGGCGAACCGCGACGCGCAGGGCAATTTTCTGGATGCCTATCGCCTCGCCCGCAGCCTCTGCCTGGCGGCCGCGGCCGCCGCCGAGGTGCAGGCGATTGACACGGTCTACGTCGACTTCCGCAACGCCGAAGGCCTGCGCCGCGAGGCCGAGGAGGCGCGCCGCGACGGCTTTACCGCCAAGCTGGCGATTCACCCCGGCCAGGTCGACGTCATCAATGAGGTGTTCACGCCGTCGCCGCAGGCGATCGCCCGCGCGCAGGCCGTGGTGGCGGCGTTTGCGGCGGAGCCGGATGCCGGCGTGGTGGGCATCGACGGCGTCATGTACGACCGACCGCACCTCGTGCGCGCCCGGCAGGTTTTGGCGCGCACAAAAATGCGCGAATAGCGAATGGCGAAACAGGGCAAGGGGCAGCCCTTCCCGCCCTATTCGCGATTCGCCACCCACCGTTCGCTCGACTTGAATCTATTTCTCCTGGTCGCCGTACACCGCTCCGGGATCGAAGCGCTTTTCGCCGTCGCGAAATTCCAGCACGGCGGCGGCAGCGCGCCCGCCGAGCGGCACCGCGCGATAGAAGCAGGAGCGCCGGCCGGTGTGGCAGGCGCCGGCGCCGGCCTGCTCGACCTTGATCCATACGGCGTCCTGGTCGCAATCGATGCGCATCTCGGTCACGCGCTGGACGTGGCCCGATGTCTCGCCCTTGCGCCACAGTGTCTGCCGCGAGCGGCTGAAGTACCAAGCCTCGCCAGTCTCGATGGTGCGGGCCAGCGCCTCGGCATTCATGTGCGCCACCATGAGCACGTCCCCCGAGGCGGCATCGGTGGCCACGCAGGTCACCAACCCGTCGGCATCGAATTTCGGCGCCAGCGTGCGGCCGTCCTCGACTTCGGCGGTCGAGCCGGGCAGCGCGAAAGACAGTTTGGACAAGGAAGCCTCCCGACCGGATGGCCCGGTCTGCGCAGCGGAGGCCTTAGCGCTCGCCCCCGCGCACCAGCGTGATGAAGCGGACCTGCTCGGCGGCATCGTCGCGGAACGCGCCGAGGAACTGCGACGTGATGGTGAGCGCCCCTGGCTTCTGCACGCCGCGCATCGACATGCAGGTGTGCTCCGCCTCCATCAGCACCGCGACCCCGCGGGGTTTGAGAATCTCGTCGATGGCGGTCGCCACCTGCGACGTGAGGTGCTCCTGGGTCTGCAGCCGGCGGGCATAGACGTCGATCAACCGCGCAATCTTCGACAAGCCGACCACCCGTTCGATCGGCATATAGGCGACATGCGCCTTGCCGGTGAACGGCATCACGTGGTGCTCGCAATGGGAATGGAACGGGATGTCGCGCACCAGCACCAGGTTGTCGTAGGTACCGATCTCCGAGAACGTGCGGTCGAGCACATCCGCCGGGCATTCGCCGTAGCCGCGGAACAGTTCGTCATAGGCCGCCACGAAGCGCTGGGGGGTGTCCGCCAGGCCCTCGCGCGCGGGATCGTCGCCCAGATAGGCAATCAGGGTGCGCACGGCTGCTTCCGCCTCGGTGCGGGACGGCCGCGGAACGGCCGGGCTGGGGGCGGCACGCACGTGCTCGGACAATGCAGTCTTGGGAAACGACTTGACGATAGCGTCCATTCGAACGGTCTCCGTTGGACCGGCGCCACGATACAGGATCGGACACCGGAGGGTCACCGGGTGGCCGCGCCCCGTATAAGCCCCGATTCTGACGGCAGGGCAACGGACGCTGCAATCCCACGATACCACTGCGCATGGCCTGAAAGGCAATTCAGGAAATGTTCTCAGGCCCCCATACATTCAATCGGCGGCGCCCTTCTCGCGCCGCCTGATCGCTCCCTA
>DATFWC010000476.1:0-3094 GCA_035259885.1 Xanthobacteraceae bacterium | reverse complement strand
GCGAGGCGGCGGACGCTCATCGGTCCACCTCGCCGAACACGATGTCGATCGAGCCGAGGATGGCCGAGACGTCGGCCAGCATGTGGCCGCGGCAGAGGAAGTCCATGGCGGCGAGATGGGGGAAGCTGGGCGCGCGGATCTTGCACTTGTACGGCCTGTTGGTGCCGTCGGCGATGAGATAGACGCCGAACTCGCCCTTGGGCGCCTCGACCGCGGCGTAAACCTCGCCGGCCGGCACGTGAAAACCTTCGGTGTAGAGCTTGAAGTGGTGGATCAGCGCCTCCATGGTGCGCTTCATCTCGCCGCGGCGCGGCGGCGTGATCTTGTTGTCCTCGATCACCACCGGCCCCTGCCCGTCCGCCGCGCGCAGCCGCTGCAGGCATTGCTGCATGATGCGCACCGATTGCCGCATCTCCTCCATGCGGATGAGATAGCGGTCGTAGCAGTCGCCGTTCTTGCCGATCGGAATGTCGAAATCGAGCTCGGAATAGCACTCGTAGGGCTGCGCCCGCCGCAAATCCCAGGCGGCGCCGGAGCCGCGCACCATCACGCCGGAAAAGCCGCGCCGCCACGCGTCCTCGAGCTTCACCACACCGATGTCGACGTTGCGCTGCTTGAAGATGCGGTTGTTGGTGAGCAGCCCCTCGATGTCGTCACACACTTTCAGGAACGGCTCACAGAAATCCCAGATGTCGTCGATGAGCTTGGGCGGCAGGTCCTGGTGCACGCCGCCCGGGCGAAAATATTTGGCGTGCATGCGGGCGCCGGAGGCGCGCTCGTAGAACACCATCAGCTTCTCGCGTTCCTCAAAACCCCACAGCGGTGGCGTGAGCGCGCCGACGTCCATGGCCTGGGTGGTGACGTTGAGGAGATGCGACAGCAGGCGGCCGATCTCGGCATAGAGCACGCGGATGAGCTGTCCGCGGCGCGGCACCTGGATGTCGAGGAGCTTTTCGACGGCGAGGCAGAACGCGTGCTCCTGGTTCATCGGCGCGACGTAGTCGAGCCGGTCGAAATAACCGACGTTCTGCAGATAGGTCTTGTGCTCGATCAGTTTTTCGGTGCCGCGATGCAGCAGGCCGATATGCGGGTCGACGCGCTCGACCACCTCGCCGTCCAGCTCCAGCACGAGGCGCAGCACGCCATGCGCCGCCGGGTGCTGCGGCCCGAAGTTGATCGTGAAGTTGCGGAGGCCGGTCGGTGCCGTCTGTGCGTCAGCCATGGCGCTCACTCCGCCTTGTGGGCCTTCTCGTCGCCGGGCAGCGGATAGTTCGGGCCCTCCCACGGGGAGAGGAAATCGAAGTTGCGGAATTCCTGGGCGAGGCGCACCGGGTCGTAGACGACGCGCTTCTGCTCGTCGTCCCAGCGCACCTCGACGAAGCCGGTGAGCGGAAAGTCCTTGCGCAGCGGGTGCCCCTGGAAGCCGTAATCGGTGAGGATGCGGCGCAGGTCGGGATGGCCGGTAAACAGCACGCCATAGAGATCGTAGGCTTCGCGTTCGTACCAATCTGCACCGGGAAACACGTCGATGATGGACGGAACCGGCGTGGCCTCGTCGGTCTCGACCTTGATGCGGACGCGAACGTTCTGCTTGGGCGACAGCAGGTGATAAACGACGTCGAAGCGGCGCTCGCGCGCCGGCCAGTCGACCGCCGTGACGTCAATGATGCTCCAGAACTGGCAGCGCGGATCGTCGCGCAGGAACGTGACGATCTTGACGATGTCCCGTGTCTCGCCGCGGATCGTCAGCTCGCCCACGGCAACGGCGTAGTCGGCGACGGAGCCGGGCAACGCTTTGACGATCGTGGCGCCGAGGTCGTGAAGCCGCTCGTCCATGCCCACTCCTTCAATCGACGACGAAGAGCCGGGCGCCCTTCGCAGTGCGGGACCGGTGTGCCTCGGCGCCGTCGGCGACCTGATAGCTCATGCCCGGCAGCAGCGTGAACGAGCGCCCGTCGGCCAGATCGGTGTTCAGCTCTCCATCGACACACAGGAGGATATGGCCCTTCTGGCACCAGTGGTCGGCAAGATACCCGGGCGAGTAGTCCACCATGCGGACACGAATGGGACCGAACTGCCGCGTCCGCCACGTCGCCACGCCGGTTTCGCCCGGATGGGTGGTGGATTCGACACCGGACCAGTCGGTGGTTCCGAACGGGATGTCGTCGATGCGCATCTGCGGACCTTCGTCAGCCCATTATCGCTCGATCGTGCCGGTGCGGCGGATCTTCTTCTGCAGCAGCAGCACGCCGTAGAGCAGCGCCTCGGCGGTGGGCGGGCAGCCCGGCACGTAGATATCGACCGGCACGATGCGGTCGCAGCCGCGCACCACCGAATAGGAATAGTGGTAGTAGCCGCCGCCGTTGGCGCAGGAGCCCATGGAAATGACGTAGCGCGGCTCTGGCATCTGGTCGTAGACCTTGCGCAGCGCCGGCGCCATCTTGTTGGTCAGCGTGCCGGCCACGATCATCACGTCGGACTGGCGCGGGCTCGCGCGCGGTGCGAAACCGAAGCGCTCGGCGTCATAGCGCGGCATCGACATCTGCATCATCTCGACGGCGCAGCAGGCAAGTCCGAACGTCATCCACATGAGCGAGCCGGTGCGGGCCCAGTTGATGAGGTCGTCGGTAGCGGTGACGAGGAAGCCCTTATCGGCCAGCTCGTTGTTGAGGGTCACGAACGAGGCATCGTCGGCGCCGACCGGCCGGCCGGTGCGCGGGTCGAGGATGCCGGTTGCCGGAGGTGCGATCACGCTCATGGGCGGAGCCTCAATCCCATTCGAGCGCCCCCTTCCTCCATTCATAGATAAAGCCGATCGTCAGCACCGCAAGGAATACCATCATGGACCAGAAGCCGAACGCACCGACCTGGCCGAAGGCGACCGCCCAGGGAAACAGAAACGACACTTCCAGATCGAAAATGATGAACAGGATGGCGACGAGATAGAATCGCACGTCAAATTTCATGCGCGCATCGTCGAAGGCATTAAAGCCGCATTCGTAGGCCGAAAGCTTCTCCGGGTCGGGCTGCTTGTAGGCGATCACGAACGGGGCGATCATCAGGGCCAGGCCGATCGCGGCCGCGACGCCGATGA
>DATFWC010000475.1:0-2208 GCA_035259885.1 Xanthobacteraceae bacterium | reverse complement strand
GGTTGTTGAACGGCAGCTCAGACAAAATATCCCGCCGCGTGATGGTCGTGCCGGGCGCGTAGAGTTTTCCGGCGCGGATGCCGCCGCCGTTCATGATCGCGGCGTCGGTGCGCCCGATGACGCGCATGGCGTCGGCGATGAGGTTGCCGATCGCGGCCTCGCGCGTGCGCACGGTGGCGCTGCGGCTGTCGAGTTCGACCGCGGTCGTGCCAAGCACCACGTCGAGCTCGCGCGACAATTCTCCCTCGTAGCCGGCGACCGCGGCCGCCACTTCGGGGTCGGGCTCGACGTCGGCCGTGTCGACGATGCGAAAGCGCGGCCACCATTTCGTCTCGCGATGATCGCCACGCGTCGTCACTTCGATCGTGACGTCCACGATGGTGACGTAGTGCGCGTCGTAGCTCGACTCGACCATGGCGGTGTGCTCGTCGAAATTGACGAACAGGTCGTGATCGTGCCCGGTCAGGATCAGGTCGATGGCGCGCGTGGCGAACAGCTCGTAGTCCTGCTTGCGATCGGCGTGCACCACCGCGACCACGTAGTCGGCGCCGTCGCGGCGCAGCAACTCGGCCTGCGTCTTGGTCGTGGCCACGGTGGGGGCGAATTTCAGGTCCTCCGGGCTCGATGCGCGCGCCGTGTCGTCGTAGGTGGCGCCGGTGAGCCCGATGCGCACGCCGTCGAAGGTGAGGATGTCGCGGTCCTTGAACCCCGACAGCGGCGAGCCGTCGGGCGCGCGCAGGTTGGCGGCAAACAGGGGAAAGCGCGCCGCGCCCATGCGCTGCAGGAAGGTCGCCTTGCCGAAATCGAATTCGTGGTTGCCGGGCGCGAAGATGTCGGGTGGGATCATGTTGGTGAGCGCCACGATGTGCTCGCCGCGGTCGAACCCCGACATCAGCGACGGCGACAGGGTGTCGCCGGCGTGCGCGAATACGACGTGGCCGCCCTTGGCCCGCTCGGCCTTGACCACCGCGGCCAGCCGGGCAAAGCCGCCGCGGCTCTTGCCATCCGCCATGATTTGCGCGCTCATCTGGTAGATGTCGTTGACCAGGATGAAGCTCACGGTCGTCCGGGCCGTCTGCCCGTGCGCCGCAACGGTCGCGGCGAGGAGAAAAATGGTTGCGACAAGACGGCGGCTGATCAGCATCAATCGGTCCTGCAAAGGTCTGTTGCGTGCCTTAGCATGGTTTGAGGCCTCATGAACGAGCGCAATATCCCCACGGCCAACACTTCCCCCCAGGCGGACCAGCCGGCCGCCGGCGGCCGCGTCGGCGTGCTCGTGGTCAACCTCGGCACGCCGGACGCAACCGACTATTTTTCCATGCGCCGCTACCTCAAGGAGTTTTTGTCCGACCGCCGGGTGATCGAGGAGAACCGGGTCAAGTGGTGGCTCATCCTCAATCTCATCATCCTGTCAGTGCGGCCACGCCGGAAGGGGCGTGACTACGACAAGATCTGGAACCGCGAGCGCAACGAATCGCCGCTGATGACCATCACGCGTGCGCAGGCGGAGAAGCTCGGGTCGCTGCTGCAGCCCCTCGATTCGCGCATCCGTGTGGACTGGGCGATGCGCTACGGCAATCCGTCGATCCCGTCGCGCCTCGAGGCGCTGAGGAGCCACGGCTGCGACCGCATCCTGATCCTGCCGCTCTATCCGCAATACGCCGCCGCCACCACCGCCACCGTGTGCGACAAGGCGTTTCTGGCGCTGATGACCATGCGGGCGCAGCCAACCATCCGGGTGGCGCCCCCTTATTACGACGATCCGGTTTATATCGAGGCGGTGGCCTCCTCGCTCGAGGCGGAGCTGGCAAAACTGCCGTTCCAGCCCGACGTCATCCTGGCCTCGTTCCACGGCATGCCCGAAGACTACGTGGCCAAGGGCGACCCGTACCAGGCGCAATGCGCCGCCACGACAAACCTGCTGCGCCGGCGGCTTGGGCTTGACGAGGAGCGGTTCATGCTGACGTTCCAGTCGCGCTTCGGCACCGCCGAGTGGCTCAAGCCTTATACGGACGCTACGGTTGCGGCCCTCGCCCGGCAGGGGGTGAGGAACCTTGCCGTCGTCACTCCCGGGTTTGCCGCCGATTGCCTTGAAACCCTTGAGGAAATTGCCGGCGAGAACGCCGAAATCTTCCGCCACAATGGCGGGGTCAATTTTGCCGCCATCCCATGCCTCAACGACAGCGAGGCCGGCCTGCGGGTGATCCG
>DATFWC010000474.1:0-7186 GCA_035259885.1 Xanthobacteraceae bacterium | reverse complement strand
TTTCAGCAGGAGGACGGCGGCACCTGGTACGCGCTCGGGCTCTGCGTCCTTGCCGGCGCCCTCGCCTACTGGGCGCTGCGCCGGCTGCGCGCGCTGTGAAGCATTTTCCGGGAAACTGGGCCCCGGTCTTCGGTAGAAATGCGACCAGCCTCGAGTCCAGAGTGCGTCCCGCGGCAACCCGTAACTCCGCAGCCGATGAAAGCGCTCCAGCCGCCATCGTCCGGTCACGAACGACCTTTAGTGGCACGGGCGAATCCGATCCATAATGGTGCCTGAGCCCGCGGCGACCGGCGCGGGCCCGCGGGCACTTTTCCGCTTGGCGGGAAACGATGTTTTCGCTGTTCGAGAAAAGCCTGGCGCCGACCAGCCTGCCCGAGAATCCCGAGCCGCCGGGCGGGCTGCTGGCGTTCTATTGGCACTTTGCGCGCCAGGCCAGGGGGCTGTTCATCGCCCTGTTCGTGATCGAGCTGGTCGTGGCGCTGCTCGACACCGCGATCCCCTGGTTCATCGGTCATATCGTCACGCTGGTGACGTCGGTTCCGGCCGAGCGTTTTCTCGCCCAGACCTGGCCGTGGCTCGCCGCCATGGCGGCCGTCGTGCTGGTGGCGCGGCCGGGCATCGTGCTCGCCCGCTATCTCGTCACCAACCAGGCGATCGCCGGACCGTTCACCAACCTCATCCGCTGGCAGAGCCACTGGCACGTGGTGCGACAGAGCTGGGCGTTCTTCCAGAACGACTTCGCCGGCCGCATCTCCAACCGCGTCATGCAGACCGGGCCGGCGCTGCGCGAGAGCCTGGTCGCGTCGGTCACCGCCATCTGGTACGTGATCGTGTACGGCACCGCCGCCGTGATCATGACGGCCGCCGCCGACTGGTGGTTGACCACCCCGATCCTGCTGTGGGTTGCCGGCTATGTCAGCCTGCTCGCCTACTTCGTGCCACGTATGCGCGACCGCTCGAAGGTCACGTCGGAGGCGCGCTCGGCGCTGATGGGACGCATCGTCGACAGCTACACCAATATCGTCACGCTGAAACTGTTCGCGCGCCCGCGCGAAGAGGACGCCTATGTGCGCGACGCGGTCGAGTTCCACACCGGCAGATTCCTCGCCCAGCAACGCCTGATCACCGCGTTCGGCACGCTGCTGGCGCTGCTCAACGCCTTCCTGGTCGCCGGCGCAGGCGCCATCGCGCTGGCGCTGTGGCTCAACGGCGCCGTGCAGGTCGGCGCCATCGCCATGGTGCTGCCGCTGACCTTCCAGCTCACCAACATGTCGCGCTGGGTCGCCTTCTCGGTCACCGAGATTTTCGAGGAGATCGGCGTGGTGCAGGAAGGCATGTTGTCCATCGCACAGCCGCTGCAGCTCGTCGACCGCGCCGGCGCGACGCCGATCGCCGTTGCCAAGGGGCGCATCGACTTCGAGGCGGTGCGCTTCGGCTACGGCCGCGAGACCGGGGTGCTCGACGGCTTCACGCTCCATGTGCAGCCGGGCGAGAAGATCGGGCTGGTCGGCCGCTCCGGTGCCGGCAAGTCGACGGTCATCAACCTGCTGCTGCGCTTCTTCGACGTGGAGGACGGACGCATCCTGATCGACGGCCAGGACATCGCCCGCGCCACCCAGGAATCGTTGCGCGCGCAGATCTCGGTGGTGACCCAGGACACCTCGCTGCTGCATCGCTCGATCCGCGACAACGTCCGCTACGGCTGTCCCGGCGCCAGCGACTACGAGGTGATGGCGGCCGCAAAACTCGCCCATGCGCACGACTTCATCCTCGACCTCGAGGACTGGAAGGGCCGCCGCGGCTATGACGCGCATGTGGGCGAGCGCGGCGTAAAACTGTCGGGCGGCCAGCGCCAGCGCGTCGCGATCGCGCGCGTCATCCTCAAGAACGCGCCGATCCTGGTGCTCGACGAAGCGACCTCGGCGCTCGATAGCGAGGTCGAGGCGGCGATCCAGGCGAGCCTCGGCACGCTGATGGCGGGTAAGACCGTGATCGCCATCGCGCACCGTCTCTCCACCATCGCCCAAATGGATCGGCTGATCGTCCTCGATCACGGCCGCATCGTGGAGCAGGGCACGCACGAGCAGCTGTTGCGCCTCGGCGGCCATTACGCCGCGCTGTGGCGGCGCCAGTCCGGCGGCTTCATCGACGCGGCCGACGTGCAGGCGGCGGAGTGAGCCGCCTCACCCGATGCCCAAATGGCGCATGACGAGGTTCACCAGCGACGTCCGCGGCTTGTCTTCCGCGTCCGGCGCCCGCACGTCCTTCCGCGCTATCGCTGCGAGAGACGCGATGCGATGTCGATAGTGCGTTGCCGCGCCGCTATGCCTCGCCGGCTCGTTCGGATCCGGCCGCACCGGCGCCCTCGGCGCTGCGGCGCGCCGGCGGCGCCGGCAGTGGCGCGACGAACATCAGCGAGCGGTCGGAGCTTTCGAGCAGCGCGGTGGCCAGTTCGCCGAACGACAGCGCCTTGCCAGGTCGCCGGCTCACCCCGAGCACGATCAGGTCATGCCGGCCGCGGCGCGCCTGCCGCAGGATGGCATCCGCGGCGGAAATGTCCGTGCGGATCGCCGACTTGATCGGCAGCTCGTAAGCGTCGGCGATCGCCTTGATCTCCTTGACGGCTTCGGCGGCGTCGCGGCGAGCGGTGGCGAGGCGCTCGCGCTCGATCCCGGCGCTGGGCGGCAGGACGGAGAGCACCATCAGCGGCGATCCCGCCGTCTTGGCGATGGCCAACGCCACCTCGGCGCCACGGCGTGAGATCTCGGTGCCGGTGACCGGAACGAGCACGTCGATGGTGGCTCCCTGCGGATCGCGATGGTGCGGTCCGCGTGCCGCCACCACGGCGAGGGAGCCCGGGAACACGCGGGCGATCTCCGACACGACGGGGTGGAAGCCGCCTTTCGGCGCCATCGCCGGATCGACGCCGACGATCATCATGTCGTAGCCCTTGCGCGCCTCGTCTTCCACCGCCTCGGCGAACGACGTGTCGGCTTTGGGCTGGACCACGTCGACGTCGGCACGCGGCCCGTCTTTCGGTGCAGCGCTGTCAGCCGACTGCGACAGCGCCTCGACGACCGGATCCTCTTCGCCCTCGCCCGCCTCCCGAGCCGCCGCCGCCTTGCCGGCCGGCACCTTGAGCACCGTCACCAGCAGGCCGCGCGACCCGGCAATGAGCCCGGCGATGCGCGCCGCCAGCACGCCATTGGGGCTGTCGTCGGCCGCAACGAGAATGCGCTCGAGGTTGGAGATGAAACCTTGCTCCTCGAACGCCTCGCGATCGAGCCGCCGCTGCTCCTCCTTCCGCAGCGGCAGGCGCTGCAGCGCCCAGCGCAGGGTCGGCGGCATCGCCAGCGTGGTGATCACTGCCATGGCGACGATCATGGTGAACAGGCTCTGGCTCAGTACGCCCATGGACAGCCCGATCGACGCCACGATGACTTCGGTCGAGCCGCGCGCATTCATGCCGGCGGCGAGCGCCACCGATTCCTTGCGCGTCAGTCCGCCGAAATAGCCGCCGACGAACGCGCCCCCGGTCTTGCCGATGGTGGCGATCAGCACCAGCGCCGCCGCCAGCATCGCCAGCTCGCCGGTCTTGAGCACCGTGAGGTCGGCGCTCAAGCCGGCCAGCCCGAAGAACACAGGCATGAACAATCCCGCCACCAGGCCGCGCAGCTGCTCGTCGATCTGGCGCGTGAGGATCGGCGACTCGCCGACCAGGATGCCGGCCACGAAGGCGCCCAGCACGGTGTGCACGCCGATCGCATGGGTGATCAGGGCGAAGCTTCCCATGATGAAAAGAATCACCGCGATCACCGCCGCCTCGCCGCGAAAATGATCGTTCGTCCACTGGATCATCTTGAACACCGCGCGACGGCCGAACGTGAAGGCGAGGGTCAGGAATGCGAGCGTGCCGAGCACGCCTTGCGCCAGCGACAGCCAGTCGAGCGTGCCGTGCGCCGCCAGGCTCAGCGTGATGGCGATGATGATCCAGCCGATCGTGTCGTCGACGATCGCCGACGCGAGGATCACTTGCCCGACGTTGCGGCGGACGAAGCCCATCTCGCGCACCACGGTGGCGACGATCTTCACCGACGAGATCGACAGCGCCGTGCCGAGGAACAGCGACGTGATCAGGCGCTGCCCCGGGTCGGGCAGCAGCGCGTCGGGCAGGAACTGCCCGAGCGCGAATCCGCACGCAAACGGCACCGCGATGCCGCCGAGCGAGGCGCTCACCGCGGCATGGCGAACGTTGCGTACCAGCGCCAGCTCGGTTTCCATCCCGGCCAGCAGCAGCAGCATGAGGATGCCGAACTGTGCCACCCCTTCGATCATGCTGCGCTGCTCGGGCGTGCCGGGAAAGATCAGATGATGCGCGTGCGGCCACAGCATGCCGAGAACCGACGGGCCGAGGATGAGGCCGGCGAGCAGTTGGCCCATCACGGCGGGCTGCCCGATGCGCAGCATCAGCTCGCCGAGCAGCCCGCCGAAGAAGATCAGCAGAAGAATCTGGGTGAGCAGGATCGCCTCGGATCCCTTGGCGTGAGCCTCGGCCGCCCCGGCGGCGGACACGAGGCAGGTCGAGGCGATCAGCGCGATGCAGAGTATCGAAGCCCCGCGCCGCGCGGCCCACCTGCGATCGAATGCAGAGAACGTCATAGAGGGAATGTGAATGTCATTTTGGCTTGAATAACGCGCCAGGGCTGAAAAGGTGCCAGCCGAATAAGTTGCTAGACGGCCGTGTAGCCGCCGTCGATCAACAGGTCAGCCCCCGTCATGAAGGCGGACTCATCGCTCGCGAGGAACACGGCACCCGCCGCGATTTCCTCCGGTATCCCGAGCCGGCCAATGAGCGTGCGGTGAGAGGCCCTGGCGGCTTCGAGCGTGTCGAAGTTGCGCATATAGCGATCCGTCTCCACGGGCCCCGGCGAAAGGCTGTTGACGCGTATGTTCTGGCCGGCGTGGTCGAGGGCCATGGCCTTGGCGAGCTGGATCAGCGCGCCTTTGGCGGCACAGTACCAAGGCCGTCCCGGACGTGCCACGCGCCCGAGCTGCGAGGCCATCAAGATGATGCTACCGCCTCCTTGGGCGGCAATTGCCGGAATCGCATGCTTGGACAGCAAAAACGCGCTGTCGAGATTGACCGCCATGGTGCGGCGCCAATCGGCGGCAGAAATGGCGGTGAGCGGCGCATGCGGCAGATCGTAGACGGCATTCGATACAAGCACGTCGAGACGGCCGAACTCATCGCGCGCGCGTGCAACAGCGATTTCGGCCGTCGCTTCCTCGGCAACATCGGCCGAAAGCGTCGACACCCGTCCGCCAGTCGCAAGCACTGACGCTGCCACCCGTTCAAGCGCATCGGCATCAATATCGACGCCCACCATGGCCGCGCCCTCGAGGGCGAAGAGCCGGCAGATTGCCGCTCCGATGCCGCCGCCGGCCCCCGTTACAATCGCCACCTTCCCCTGCAAGCGCCCCATGTCTGCCCCTTTCGCCACAGTGCGGTCGGATCATAGTCCTGGCTTGGGCCACGGCAAAAGCAAGAGGCACGTCGATCGCTCTGCTCGCACATCGAAATGATTGGGCTCGCCCGTGACGCAAATAAAGCTTGCATTGCGTCGCGGTGCGCGTCGCTGTGCGCGCCTGGGCATCGCTTGACACGGCTGTTGGAAGGGCCCGAGCATGAGATGAGAATACAGGGGAGGGTTTCCATGGGATCTGCAATGAAGACGGTGATCGCGGTCATGGCGGGTGTGCTGGTGGCCGGCCCCGCCTTGGCTCAAGGCCGATGGACTTCGCTCAAGCCAATCCCGCAGGGCGAAGAGGAGGTTTACGGGACCACCGCTGGCGGAAAGCTTTACGTGCTCGGCGGCCTCGGCATCTTCCCGGGTTGGCAACCGAAACAGATGCTGTGGAGCTTCGACCCGGCGACCAACGAATGGACCAGGTTGCCCAACATTCCGGAGGGCATTCACCATCCCGGATTCGCGGCCGTCGGCGGCAAGCTGTATTCGGTGGGCGGTTTTACGATCGCGCGGCCGCCGACCGGATTGCCCGCCTGGGTGCCGAGCAAATCGCTCTGGATCTACGATATCCAGGAGAGCCGCTGGTCGAAGGGACCGGACGTGCCGACCGCGCGCGGCGGGCTGACCGCAACGGCGGACGGAACCAAGATCTACGCGATCGGTGGCGCCAGGAATCCAAGCTACTCGACCGAGGAACTGCGGCCGAATGTTCCGGTAGAGAACGTGGCCATCAATGAAGTGTTCGATACCGCCGCTGGTTCATGGTCGTCCGCCGCGCCGATGCTGACGGCGCGCAATCATCATGGAGCGTCGCTTATCGACGGCAAGATATACGTGGTGGGCGGGCGGATCGGGTCGACATTCATCATCGGTCTTTCGAACAACGTGAGCACCAACGAGGTTTATGACATCGTCAAGAACACTTGGTCATCGGCGCTGGGTATGCCAACCCCGCGCAGCGGCATTGGCACGGCGGTGCTGAACGGCAAGATGCACGTGCTCGGGGGCGAGGCCTACCTCAACGACTTGGTCGGTACCTACCGGACCCACGAGGCCTTCGATCCCAAGACCAATTCGTGGCAGCGCCTGCCGCCAATGCCGACGCCGCGTCACGGCCTCGCGGTCGGCGAGATTGCAGGCAAGATGTATGCGGTCAGCGGATCCAACGTGGCAGGCGGCGGCGGACCGCACGAGGGGGTCAATGTGAACGAGGCCTACGACCCCAACTAATCCAAGGCGCAACCTGCTCCATCCCTCCCCGAAGAGAGGTGGCCGACGCTGGTCTTTGACTGGCGAGGCCGCAGGGAGGGTTTTGGCGCAACCCGGCTCATTTCACGCCAGTCGCTTCGCTCGGCACTCTCCCTCCGCGGGGCATGGGATGGAGTGTGCTGCCGGCCAGAGAAAAGGCATGTAACGCAGCAGAACCTGAGCGTCTTCCTACTTACAACGGCATCTTCGTAATCCGTCCGGTCGAGTCGACGAACCAACGTTCGCTGGCGAACGTCTCGCCGCGGAAGCGCGCCGCGATCCAGTCGGCGACCAGCGCCGGCAGGAAGGGTCCGAGGCTGGTGGAGGCAACGCCGGCGGTGGCGTGGCGCGCCTCCTGATACACGACGAAGCGCTTCGGCCCCTGCACCGCCTTGAGCAGCCGCTCGGTG
>DATFWC010000473.1:0-8198 GCA_035259885.1 Xanthobacteraceae bacterium | reverse complement strand
GGCGAGAAAGGCCGCCGTCAACGCGGCCAGCATGCTGTGTTTACCCGGCATTGGAAGCTCCCGTTGTCCAGAGGACAACGTTGCCGGGCAATCTCAGGTTCAGTCGGACTCGCGCGGCTGCGGCTGCGGCTTGCAGTCCGCCGATGGCTCAGCGGTGCGCGCCGCGGCAGCGGGTGGTGAGGAAGGGGCCTCGCGCGGGCTGACCTTGATGCGGCCGCCATGCTGTTGCAGGGCCATCGGCTGCGGATCATGCGGTTGCATGACCGACCTCCCCTGGGCATTTTTATGGACAGTGGGATAAATCCGGCCGCCGGCGGTCCGTTCCGGCCGCACGCAAATTTCTTCGATCGTGATGGATGTTCCCCCGCAATCCGAACCCCGCGCTTCCGGCGATCTAGCCTATGCCTACAAGCCATCGCTCCTGGGCACGCCGGTCGAGTTCCGCCTCACGGCGAAGGCGCTGGAATGGCGGCGGGGACGCCACGCGATCAGCATCCCCTACGATCGGATCCGCCGGCTGCGGCTGTCGTTCCGTCCGGTCAGCATGCAGTCGCACCGATTCCTCGCCGAAGTGTGGCCGGTGGGCGGGCCCAAGCTGCAGATTTGTTCCACCTCATGGCGCAGCATCGTGGAGCAGGAGCGCCATGATGCCGACTACACGGCCTTCATCACCGAGCTGCACCGGCGCATCGCGGCTGCCGGCGCAGAGCCGACGTTGGAGGCTGGCACACCGGTCGTGGTCTATTGGCTCGGCTTTACGGTCTTTGCCGGAGCCTCGCTGGCGCTCGCGGCGCTCATCGCGCGGGCGCTGCAGGCCGAGGCCTATGCCGGCGCCGCAATCGTCGCCGGTTTCCTTGCACTGTTCCTGTGGCAGGTGGGCACGTTCCTCCGCCGCAACCGGCCCGGCACCTACCGGGCCGACGCGCTGCCGCCCCTCGTGCTGCCTCAACAAGCGAATGGCGAATAGCCAAAATTGGGATCCCCTATTCGCAATTGGCAACTCGCCCGTTTCACTGCCTTAACACTAGCACCGACGATTTCGCGTAGCGCACCACGTGACCGGCATTGGAGCCGAGGAAATAGGTCTTCATCGCCGGCCGGTGCGAGCTCATGACGATCAGATCGGCGCCGATGTTCTTCGCCTCCTCGAGAATCTCGTGGTAGATGCCGCCCTGACGGACCACGCTGGTCACGCGGCCGGTCTCCAGCCCGCACTCGCTGGCGATGATTGCAAGCGCCTCCTCGGAGGCGGTCTTCTGCTGGGCCTCGAAATCCGGCGGCACGTATTCGGCCAGCATCACCGGCGTCATCGGCATGACGTTGAGCAGCCGCACGGTGCCGCCGGAGTCGCGGGCCATGCCGCACGCCGTGTTGATCGCGACCTTGGCGAGCTCGGTTTCCGCCAGATCCACGGGCACGAGAATTCGTTTGAACATGTGACATCCTCCCAGCAGGAGGATACCACATCCGACGGTTTAAGAACTGGGCTCGGTTGTGTCGTCGCCGTCCCGCCGGCGCAGCAGATCGCCGGCAAGATCGCTGACTGACGGCCGTGGCAGGGCGGCGAACGGCAGCGGCCGCGACACCTCGATCGCCGCCAGGCCGAGCCGCGCGGTGAGCAGTCCGTTGAGCACGCCTTCGCCCAGCCGCGCCGACAGCTTTGCCGCCACGCCGTGGCCCAGCATCTGCTGGATCAGGCTGTCGCTCGCCGCCATGCCGCCGGTCACGGCGAGATGCGTCAGCGTGAGCCGCAGGAGCCGGATGAGGCCGAGCGCGCCCGGCCGCGCGCCGTAGAGGTCGGCGAGCCGGCGCACCAGCACCACTACGCTGAACAGCACGAAGGCCATGTCGACGGCGGCGCGCGGGCTCACCGCCGTCACCACCGAGACGCGTTTGGCGGCGCCGGCCACCAGCCGCCGCGCCTCCTGGTCGAGCGGCTCCATCAACTCGCGCTCGGCCAGGCGCACCAGGTCCGCGCCGTCGATGATGTCGCCCAGATGCGCCTGCATGTCGGCGCGCGCGCGGGCGAGCCGCGGCTCCACCCGCTCGACCGCGATGAGGTCGCGCACGACCGCTCCGGCGGCCGCGCGGTCGTCGGCGGCCAGGGCGGCTTCGGCGCGCTCGCGCAGCCGCTCCACGGCGTTGAGCCGCATGAGCCCGGCGACCTCGCGGCCGACCACGGCGGCAAGCGCGACGCAAGCCAGCACGGCGAGCGCCAGCGCCAGATAGCCGAGGCTCGGGGCGCGGGCGAGCAGGTCCTCGATCAGCCGGGTCACGGCCAGGCCGAGGCCGAGCGTGACGAGGCCGCCGAGCGCCGACCAGAACAGCGTCCCCCACGGCAGGCGGCGTCGCCGCGGCTGCGGCACCTCCGCGGGCACCGGCAGCAGCGCCGGGTCGGGCTGGGGCGTCACCAGCACGGTGCCGCGCGCCGCGCGCGGGCGCGGCTCGTCCGGTTCGGCGAGCACGACGTGCGGATCGTCGAGCCGGAAGGCGGCCGGGCGGCGTGGCTGGCTCATGCCAAAAAGTCTCCGAGCAGGAATTGCAGGGCGCGGTCGAGGCGAATGTGGGGAAGGTGAGGGGGATTTCCATCCGCCCGCGGCGGGCGAAAGCGCAGGAAACGGTAGTCGGTCTCGCCGGCGGCCGCCGTGGTCAGGCCCTTGAACGCCGCAGCGTCCTCGGCGAACAGCGCCGCCGGGTCGTCGGGCAGATCGCCGGGAAACATCACGGCCTCGCTTTCGCCGTCGAACGCATCTTGGGAAGATTTTTCGCCAACCCGTTCGCCGGCAATCGGAATGCCGATGATCGAGGGTAGCCGTTCGCGCCCGCGCGCCACCATCGCCTCGCGCGTCGCTCGCACGGCGGCCAACGCCACCACGTCGATCGTGGCGCCGGCGAATTCCGCGCGGGCAATGGCGCGCTCCGTCATGCGCGCAAGAATTCTTTCCAGCCGGTCGTGGTTGGCATGGTGCAGGTGGTCGGCCTTGGTGGCGGCGAATAGGATACGGTCGATGCGCGGTCGGAATATGGTGCTGAGCCACGAGCGGCTGCCGGCGCGGAAACAGTCAAGGATGGCGGCGAGCGCCGCCTCGAGGTCGCGCAGCGCCGCCGGTCCGGCGTTGAGCGCCGCCAGCGCATCGACCAGCACGATCTGGCGGTCGAGGCGGGCAAAATGCTCGCGGAAGAACGGCTTCACCACGACCTGCCGGTAGGCGTCGTAGCGGCGTTCCATCATGGCCCACAGCGAGCCGGCGGGCGCCGCGCCGCTGCCCGCCAGCTCGAGCGGCGCGAAGGTGAGCGCCGGCGAGCCGGCGAGATCGCCCGGCATGAGGAAGCGGCCGGGCGGCAGCAGGCTCATGGCGTAGCGCTCGTGGCGGCCGGCCTTGAGATACGCTGTGAACAGCCGGGCCGCGGTCAGCGCCGCCTGCTCGTCCTCGGCGTCCTCCGGCTTCAGCGTGGCGAGATGCGCATGCCAGGCCTCCGCCAGCTTTGCCCGCGGCCCCTGGCGCGACAGCTTCAGGGTCTCGGCCGACCAGTCGGCGTAACTCCTATCGAGCAGCGGCAGGTCGAGCAGCCACTCGCCCGGGTAGTCGACGATGTCGAGCGTCAGCGTGCGCGCGCGCCCGCTGGTCGATTGGTAGTCGAGCATGAGGCGCAGCTCGCTGATGCGGCGCGTCGACTCGGGCCAGCGGCGCGCGTCGATCAGGGAATGGATGTGCGACTCGTAGTCGAACCGCGGCACCGCGTCATCCGGCTGCGGCTCCAGCCGGGCACGGGCGATGCGGCCGGAACTGAACGCCTCGAACACCGGCAGCCGCCGGCCCTGCAGCAGGTTGTGCACCAGCGCCGTTATGAACACGGTCTTGCCAGCCTGGGTGAGGCCGGTGACACCGAGCCGCACCGTGGGGTGCACGAGGCCGCCCGCATACTCGACCAGCGCCCGCGCCGTGAGGCGGGCTTCGTCGAGCAGCGTGCGCAACGTCGGCATGACCGATTGTTCTGGCATGTTGCGGACTTGGCGGCCACTTCTGCCAGGCGGATTCAATCCGGCGCGGCCTCGAGCAGGCGCGGCGTGATCAGCCGGTCGAGGCGACCGGAATGCGCATGCACCCGATCCCAGGCGTCGACCGCGAAGTCGATGACCGCCAGGGCCGCCGTAGGGAATTTTTCGCGCAGGCGCTGGCGCGCGTCACCGTGGCCACTCGCCGTCATGAGGTCGGCGAACATCTGGAAGCTCGGATTGTGGCCGACCAGGAGCAGGCTGTGCACGGCGGATTTGGTCTGCCGCACCAGGTCGAGCAGGATGGCCGGATCGTTGCGGTAGATGCGTTCCTCGAGCACGGTCGCGGGCGGCTTGCCGAAGGCTGCGCCGACCAGGTCCCAGGTCTGGCGCGCCCGCGTCGCCGTGGAGCAGATCACCAGATCGGGCTTGAGGCCGTGGCTCGCCATGTAAGCGCCGATGCGCGGCGCCGCCTCGCGCCCCCGCGCATTGAGCACCCGGTCGTGATCGCGCGCTCCCGGGTCGGAGCGATCGGACTTGGCATGGCGAAGCAGCATCAGGCGGCGCATGGCACCCTTATACCCGGGCCATGGGAATGTTTCAGCAGCACACCGCCAGACGGAATGTCACGTGCTGTCAGGCCTTGGACCACTCCGCGACCCCGGCCGGACTGACGATCTGCCAGGTCTCCTGCTCGTTCCACACGTCGACAGTGACCTGGTCGCGATGCTCGGCCAGGAGCTGGCGCACCCGTTCCTTCGCCGCGTCCTCGGTTTCGAACACCTCCGGCGCCAGGGGCCCTTCGTCCCGCACCCGCCATTTGACCTTGAAGCGCATCCGCCCCTCCTCGTTTCGGCCCGACGGCAACATCCAGGCCTGCCTGATCGCCTGACAATGCCTCGATTTGGTTTCCTTTCCGCAAAAATCCCGCGTGGCATTTAAGCTTAAGGCCAAAACCCGTGTTTACGTTGTAACTCAAACCAGATTCTGCCGCATTCGCCTGCGGATAAATTTACCTCATGCCTGGAAATGGCCGTTCCCGCGCCCTATGAGACCGGAGGGCCGAGGATGCCAGAATGACCGAATCCGTGTACGGGCCAAGCTGGTATGCCGCAACCATGCTGGCCGCGCCAGAACGAGACCGGCTCGTCTATGAGTTGGATGTAGATGTCTGCGTGATCGGCGGCGGCCTGGCCGGCCTCACCACGGCGCGCGAACTGGCCCGGCGTGGCTGGTCGGTGGCGGTGCTGGAGGCCAACCGTGTCGCCTGGGATGCGTCCGGCCGCAATGCCGGCATCGTGGCGCCGGGCTTTGCCGAAACACCCGAGCGCATCATCGAGCGGGTCGGCTTCGAGCGCACGCGGGCCTTGTGGATCCTGTCGGCCGGCGGCGTCGACTACGTGCGCAGCACCATCCGCGAGACCGCCATGGCGGGCGTGAGCCCGGTCGACGGCTGGCTCACGGTGCAGCGCATCGACCACGCCGACCGCATGCTCAGCCAGGCCGAACTGATTGGCGACCGGCTCGGCACCGAGGTAGAGCTCTGGCCGACCGAGCGCGTGCGCGAGGCGCTGAAGAGCAAGTGCTACTTCCAGGGCCTGCATCTGCCCAGCGGGTTCCACATCCATCCGCTCAATTATGCCCTCGGCCTGGCCGCCGCGGCGGAAGAGGCGGGGGCAAAAATCTTCGAGAACACGCGTGCGCTCGAGATCGATCCGGCCGGCGTGCGCAAGCGCGTCACCACCCCGTCCGGCCGCGTGCGCGCCGCCCACGTGGTATTCGCCGGCAGCGCCCACCTGAGCCCGCTGATGCCGCCGGTCGCCGACTCCGTCCTGCCGGTCACCAGCTATATCGGCACCACGGCGCCGCTTGAGCGGCTCGACGAGGCGATGTCCTATGCCGGCGCGGTCGTCGATACCCGCCACGCCGGCGACTATTACCGCATCGTCGACGGCAACCGCCTCTTGTGGGGCGCCCGCCTGTCGGCACGCCGCGAGGCGCCGCGCCGGCTGAAGAACATCATCCGCGGCGACATCGCAAAAGTCTTTCCGCAGCTCGGCAAGATCGAGATCACCCACGCCTGGGCCGGCACCATGGGCTACGCGGTGCACAAGATGCCGCAGATCGGCGAGGTGTCGCCCGGCCTGTGGGTGGCGACCGCGTTTGGGGGCCGCGGGCTCAGCACCAGCGCCATGGCGGGCGAACTGATCGCCCGCGCCATTGCCGAAGGCGACGATCGCTGGCGGCAGTTCGCCTCCTACGACCTCGTCTATGCCGGCGGCGCCCTCGGCCGCGCCACCGCGCAGGCGCTGTTCTGGGTCATGCGCGCGAGCGACGCGCTCGACGAGGAACTCGCCCGGCGCCGTATTGTGGCGCGCCGGCGCCGCGAGGCTTTTGCCGCCCGCGCCGCCGAGGACGCGCGCCACCAAATCGCGGCGCACGCGCAACGGCTGGCGGCAGCGGAAGAGGAGCGCCGTGCCGCCGCAAAGGCCCAGGCGGTGGCGGAGCAGGAGGAGCGCCGCGCGGGCGAAGACGCGGCGCGGCTTGCCAAGGAGCTGGCGGCGCGCGAGGCGAGCGAACAGGCGGCGCATATTGCGGCCGAGGAGGCAGCGCAGCACATTGCCGAGGAGACGGCGCGGCTGGCGGAGGACCCCGCGCGCGTGCCGCCCGAGCCGGACGAGGCCGTGGTCGAGGCGCCCCACAAGCGCAAGCGCCGTGCCGGCGCCAAATCGTCGGCGCACGGCGCCTTGGCGGCGCGCCGGTCAGGCGAGTGAGCGGGCGAAGCCGAGCGTCGCCATGCGGCCGGATGGAATGGCGATGCGACTGACCATCGCGCTGCTCGCGCTCATGGCCCCTGCCGGTGCCGCCAGTGCCCAACTCAGCCAGATCGAGCGCGGCCACGCCCAGGTCCAGCAATCCTGTGCCGGGTGTCATGCCGTTGGCGCGGCGGGGGAGAGCCGCCACCCCAATGCTCCAGCGTTCCGGCGGCTCGCGCGCACGATGGATTTCGAGTCGTTCGTCACCCGGCTGCGCGAGGGTCTGATGGTCGGGCACCCGGACATGCCGACGTTCCGCTTCAAGCGCCGCGACGCGCAGGCGATTGCCGCCTATCTGATGTCGATTCAGCAATCCGGCGACTAGATCGTTTTGGGCCAGCGCCAGCGCAAACAGGCCGAACATCAGAAGCAGGAGGCCGCCAGGATGGAGGTGCGCCGTTGCGCGCCATCAGCGCGCCATCCCGCCCAGTAGAATGTCCCAATCGGTGAGAACCGGGACCCAATTGATATTGTGCAGCGACGTCGGCTCGATCGGGTCATAGTTCTTGTCGCGTCTGGCGGGCGACGCCGGGCGCGCGATCGCGAGAAGTTGTGCCTTGCAGGTCTGCTGCTGCGCCGGATCGCTGGCAGCGGCAGTGCGCCCACCATTGTCGAAAGCCAGGCAATCCAGCGCACCGGTCAGGCCCCAGTCGATCGCCACCTTGCCGTAGAGCGCGGCGTAGAGCTTTGACATCGCCGGCATGCGGCCCAGCGCCGAAGTCGGAGCCGCGACCCAGTTCGCCGCCGGTGCCGCATCGGCGGCGTCGACCGGTTCGGTCGCATGCGGGGCGTCGGCATGAAGCCGCTCGGACGGTGACTCAAGCGGCGGCCGGGCGGGAAGGGCGGTGATGGCCGGCGAGCCCATGACGATGGAGACCTCGATGGCCTGGATGCCTGCCGGCGGGGTAACGATCGGTTTGGCCAGAATGAGCGCCAGGACGGCCGTGGCATGCGCCAGCAGCGACACCAGGAGGCCTGATCGTCGCCCCATCGCCCGTCGACACGGCGCCAGCCTCGACCTCGCGCGGGACCGGGCCGCGCCATGCATCAGGCGCGCAACCCGATCGGCGACGTTTCGGCTTCGTCCGGCCGATATTCGAGAATGTCGCCTGGCTGGCAGTCGAGGGCGGCGCAGATGCGTTCGAGCGTGTCGAACCGCACGCCCTTGACCTTGCCGGATTTGAGCAGCGACACGTTCTGCTCGGTGATGCCGATGCGCTCGGCCAGTTCCTTCGACCGCATCTTGCGCCGCGCCAGCATGACGTCGAGATTGACCACGATGGCCATGCTGGGCCTCACACGATCTGCGCGTGATCGTCCGCCATCTCGGCCGCCGCCTTGAAGATGTGGGCGAGCGCCAGCACGAAGAGGGCGAAGATCAGGTG
>DATFWC010000472.1:0-2401 GCA_035259885.1 Xanthobacteraceae bacterium | reverse complement strand
GCGGAAAAATTCGCCTGCGATCGGGCCGGCTGCATCGCGCAGCTGGCGGATGGATCGCTGGTTTCGGTGGTGGTCGCGCCGGAGGCGTTCGAGGAGGATTGCGCGCGCGCAAAACTGGTGCTGAGCCAGCGCACGGCGCCGCCGTTCTGCCGCGCCGCGGTCGTCGACCGCACCGCATGGCGGCAGACCGGCGCGCTGGCGCTGACGCGCACCGACGCCGGTTTCGCCATCATGGCGGCGCGGCCGCTCACCCAGGACCGGCCGTGGGCGCGGCGCAACGGCGATGCGGGCGGCGCGGGCGAGCGATCAACCCTCGCCGCACCGCCCGCGCCCGCGGCGCAGAACGCCCGTGACGCCACGCCGCGGGCCGACGATCTCGGCCCCGACGACTAGGCCGGGCGACGCCCCTCAGCGCATCATCAGCGCCGGAACCACGAGAACTGCACGGACGCGCGCTCGGATTCGATCGTCTTGCTGATCTTCCAGCCGAGCCAGGACGCCTGCGGTCCGAACAGGTTGAACGTGCCCATTGGGTCGAGCAGGACCACGCTTGCGAGCACGCCTACCGCCAACATCAGCTTGCCCACGACAGCCTCCATTCGAGAGACCTACGTACAAACACGAATGATGCCGGCAAGATGTGAAGGCGGCGCTACCGCGCGCAGTACAATTTGAATTCAATTGGACGAAAGATTGCCGCGAGCTAGCCGCGAACTTGGCGAAAGCTGTCGGCGGGGTGGTTTCCCGTGTCCGGCAACCCGGGCGCGAGCGGGCCCGCGCTGCTGGCGTTCCTGGCAATTTCTTGTCCTGCCGCGGCGGCTCCACTAGAACACCGGGGACACAGGTGCGGCGAAACAAAACATTGTCGAGGGACCGCATGATCATCGAACGGCAGGAACAGGTCACCGACGCCGTGCTCAAGGAGCTCGCGCGCGCACCCAATGCCCGGTTCCGCGAGATCATGGCGGCGTTCGTGCGCCACCTGCACGACCTGGCCCGCGAGGTGCATCTGACCGAGGAGGAGTTCCAGGCCGCCGTCGGCTATATCGTGGCGCTCGGCAAACATACGACCGAGACCCACAACGAGGCCGTCCTGATGTCGGGCTCGCTCGGGTTCTCGACCCTGATCTGCCTCCTCAACAACGGCAACAACGGCCAGACCGAAACGGACGCCAATCTGCTCGGGCCGTTCTGGCGCATGCATTCGCCGCTCACCGACAGCGGGGGCAGCATCGTGCGCTCGCCCACGCCGGGCCCGGCGCTGTTCGTCGACGCCTGGTTCCGCGACAGCGCGGGGCGGCCGATCGCCGGCGCCGAGGTCGACGTGTGGCACTCCTCGCCGGAAGGCTTTTACGAGAACCAGGACCCGGTGCAGGCCGACATGAACCTGCGCGGAAAGTTCATCACCGATGCGGACGGCCATTTCGCCTTTCGCAGCGTGAAACCCGCCGGCTATCCCATTCCGATCGACGGACCGGTCGGCGAGCTGCTGCGCCAGCAGGGGCGCCACAACATGCGGCCCGCGCATCTGCACTTCCTGGCCGCCAAGGACGGGTTCAAGACGCTGATCTCGCAGATCTACGTCAACGACGATCCCTATCTCGAGACCGATGTGCAGTTCGGCGTCACCCGCCACCTCATCGGCGACTACGTGCGCCACGACAACGAGCCGGCGCCGGCCCCCGACGTCAGCGGCCCGTGGTATTCGCTCCAACACACTTTCGTGATGGAAGGCGGCCCGTCGCGCCTTCCGAAGCCGCCGATCAGCGGCAAGGCGCGTGGCGAACGGCCGAAGATTCCCATTCTGGTGTCTTGATCGTCCGACCGGCCCGTGCGGCATTGTGGACGGTAACCACCCCTGGCGTCCCGAGTTGACGCGCCGGGCCACGAAGGTTATCTGCCAACCAAACCACAAAAACCGCCACTTTCAGGGAGGAACTCCATGTTGCGCAGGCACGTTCTCACGGTTGCCGCGGTGCTCTCCGCCGCGTTCGCGTCCGGCGGAGCTTTCGCCCAGGACACCATCAAGATCGGCATCGTCCAGTCGCTCACCGGGCAGCTCACGGCCGTCGGCAAGCAGGTCATGGGCGGCGTCAACCTCTATGTCCAGGAAAAGGGCAACACAGTTGCCGGCAAGAAGATCGAGCTCGTCGTCAAGGACGACACCACAGTGCCGGACGTCGCCAAGCGGCTGGCGCAGGAGCTCATCGTCAATGACAAGGTGAACATCCTCGCCACCGGGATCACGCCGGCGAGCTTCGCCATCGCGCCGCTCGCTACCCAGGGCAAGGTTCCCTCGGTGATCATGGTGTCGGGAACGTCGTCGGCCACCGAGCGCTCGCCCTACATGGTGCGGACCAGCTTCACGCTCGGCCAGCAGTCCGGGATCATCGGCGAATGG
>DATFWC010000471.1:0-5870 GCA_035259885.1 Xanthobacteraceae bacterium | reverse complement strand
AGAAGATTTTCCAAAGGCTTCACAATCCCGTCACGCTGCCCTATAGACTAGCCGCAGCGGCGACAGAGCGACTTGGTCGAGGAGCGACGCTTGGACGTGCAGGTCTCGTTGGGCGGGTATCCGGCACTGGTGCTGAATGCGGATTTCCGCCCGTTAAGCTACTACCCACTGTCGCTGTGGTCGTGGCAGGACGCCATCAAGGCGGTGTTTCTCGATCGGGTGAACATCGTCGAGCAATACGACCGCGCGGTGCACAGCCCCAGCCTGGAAATGAAGCTGCCCAGCGTGGTGTCGCTGAAGACCTACGTGCGGCCGTCGACCCATCCGGCGTTCACGCGGTTCAACGTGTTCCTGCGCGACAAGTTCTCCTGCCAGTATTGCGGCTCGCGCGACGACCTCACGTTCGATCACCTCACACCGCGCTCGCGCGGCGGCCATACGACGTGGATCAACGTGGTCGCCGCCTGCTCGGGCTGCAATCTCAAGAAGGGCAGCATGACGCCGCGCGAAGCCGGTATGTGGCCGTCGCAGATGCCGTTCCAGCCGAGCGTGCAGCACCTGCATCGCAATGGACGGCTGTTTCCGCCCAACTACCTGCACGAGAGCTGGCTCGACTACCTGTATTGGGATACCGAGCTCGAGCCATAAGCGGAAGCGCCCGCGACACCATGCGGCAATGGATACCGCACCGGCGCTCGCTAAACACGGGCGAGTCTTCCTTCCAGTCCGGAGCGGATCGATGCTGAGATTCCTGGCCGTGGCCGTCATGGTTTGCGCGCTGGCGACAGCGCCGGCGGCGGCGCAATCGGGCGACCAGAATTACCCCGCCAAGCCGATCAAGGTCATCGTGACGGTGCCGGCCGGCGGCGGCGTCGATACGGTGGTGCGCATCCTCGGCGAGAGGCTGCAGCAGCGCTTCGGCCAGCCGGTGGTGATCGACAACCGCGGCGGCGCCGCCGGCAATATCGGCGCCGAAGCCGCATTCGTGTCGGAGCCCGACGGCTATACGCTGATGGCCTCGCAGCCGGCGCCGATCACCGTCAACGCCGTCTTGTACAAGAAGCTCAGCTTCGACCCGACGGCGTTCGAGCCGGTCGCCATCATGTCGCACATTCCCAACGTGCTGCTGGTGCGCGCCGACTTTCCGGCGCAGACCGTGCAGGAGTTCATGACCTATGTGCGGGCCAATCCGGACAAGCTCAACTACGCCTCGCAGGGCATCGGCACGACCTCGCACCTCACGGCCGAGCTGTTCCAGACCTTGACCGGCACCAAGCTGGTGCACGTGCCCTACAAAGGCACGGGACCGGCGCTCAACGACATCGTGGCCGGCCATGTCGATCTCATCTTCATGGAGCTCGCGTCGGCGAAAAAGCTGCACGACGCCGGCAAGGCAAAAATTCTCGCAGTCGCGACCGAGAAACGTCTGGCGGCGCTGCCGGATATTCCCACCATGGCGGAAGCCGGCGTCAAGAATTTCGTGTCCGACACGTGGAACGCGATCTCGGCGCCGCCGAAGACACCACGCGCCATCGTCGCCAAACTAAATGCCGCCATCAACGACGCGCTGAACGAACCGGACATCAAAGCGCGGTTCGACGCGCTCAACCTGTTGTCCGGCGGCGGAACGCCGGAGGAGATGGGTAGCTTGGTGCGCGAGGAAACGAAGCGCTGGAGCGATGTGGTGCGCGCCGCCAAGGTGCCGCTGAACTGATTTTGCTCCGTAGGGTGGGTTGAGGCGCGTCACGCCGACGGCGCGGTGACGGTCCAGCGTTGCGCAGTGATCCGTTCGAAAGCCGAGCGACGCGCCTCAACCCACCCTACGGGGCCGTGCAAGAATCCCCCACGCCGCGACGACGGCGAGCGCGAGCGAGATGAGCGCGTTGTAGCCGGCAAGCGACAGGCCGAGGAAGCGCCACGGCGCCTCGTCACAGCGCACGATGTTGATGCTTTGCAACTCCCGCAGCAGGTTGCCCGACCCAAGCGGATCGAGCGGACCGGAACAATCCTGCGGCCCCGCCCACCACTTCCACTCCACGCCGGCATGATAGACGGCGAGCGCGGCGCCGATCAGCATGGCGAGCGCCAGCACGGCGAGGCCGCCGGTCACCAGCCAGCGCGGCGCTCCTCTTGCTGCGCCACGCGCCGCCACGATCGCCACGACGGCGGCGAGCGGAATGGCGACGTAGTAGGGAATGCGCTGCTCGAGGCAGAGCGGACACGGCGGGTAGCCGAAGCCGTACTGAAAGATCCAGGCGCCGATGAGCGTCGCGGCGCCGCCGAGCGCCACCACGGTCGCTGCAGCGGCGGCCGGATTGGCGCGGAAGAACGGAGCGGGCTTGCGGTTCATGGCGGCCGCGGAGGCTTAACGCTCCGGCGGGCGCTTGTCGACCGGCCCCACGACGATGTGACCGGAGCCGACGCAGGCGCGCCGCGAGGCGTGCCGGCCCTGGATCAGGCGGCGCGGACCGCCTTGAGGAAGCGATCGAGCTCCATCGACAGCTGCTGCGACTGCTGCTTGAGCGAGCCCGCCGCGGTCATCAGCTGACTTGCCGTCCGGCCGGTGTTGGTGGCGGCATCCTTCACGGTGACGACGTTGGAGGCGACCTCCTGGGTGCCGACCGCGGTCTGCCGCACATTGTTGCTGATCTCGCGCGTGGCGACGGACTGCTCCTGCACCGCGTTGGCAATCGTTGCCGCGATGGCATTGATCTGATCGATTGTCTTGGTGATCGAGCCGATGGCCTCGACGGCGTCGCCGGTCGCTTCCTGCACGTTCTGGATCTGGCTCGAGATCTGCTCGGTGGCCTTGGCGGTCTGGCCGGCCAGCGTCTTCACCTCCGAGGCCACCACGGCGAAGCCGCGGCCGGCATCGCCGGCGCGCGCTGCCTCGATGGTGGCGTTGAGGGCGAGCAGGTTGGTCTGCTCGGCGATCGCCGAGATCAGCTTGATCACGTCGCCGATCGAGTTGGCGGCGTCGGCCAGCGTCTTCACGTTCTCGTTGGTCGAGGTGGCGATCTGCCGCGCATTTTCGGCGATGCGCGTCGACTCGGTTACCTGCTGGCTGATCTCGTTGATCGAGCCCGACAGCTGCTCGGTGGAGCTGGCCACCGTCTGCACGTTGGCATAGGCCTCCTCAGAGGCCGTCGCCACCGCGTTGGCGGTGCGCGCGCCCTCTTCAGCCGCGCCCGCCATCTGTTCGGCCGCGGACGCAAACTGGTTGGCGGCCGACGACACCGCCGATACGATCCCGCTGATCTTCTGCTCGAACTCGCCCGCCATGATGGCCAGGCGCTCCCCGCGCTTGGCCTGTTCGTCCTGCGCCACGGCGTGGTCGCGACGCTGCTTCTCCATGGCGACGAAATTCTCGCGGAACGTCTGCATCGCGAACGCCATCTGGCCGACTTCGTCAGGACGATCGGCATGCGGGACGGTCACCCGCTGGTCATGCGCGCCGAGCTTCGTCATCACGCGGGCCAGGTCGCCGAGCGGCCGCGCCACGGTGCGGATGATCGTCCACACGGCGAGGCCGGCGGCAGCCAGGCCGAGAAGGAACAGCATGATGTCGATGATGAATCCGGTGAGTGCCGAAGTGGCCAGCTGCGCGGTGTGCACCTCGCTCGCCTCGCCGGCGCCGTACATGATGTCGAGCAGCGTGAACAGGAGCGGTGTCGTGGTGCCGACCCATTGCTGGGTGCTCATCCCGTAGTTCGCGCCCTCGCTCGAGATCTTGCGCATCTGGTCGGCCAGCGGCTGGAGTTTTGCAAAGTAGCCCTCCTTGGCGTTCTGCAGCCCCTTGGCGATCGCCGGGTGCTCGGGCGTCCTGATGTTGATCTGCAGCAGGCGCCACATCAGCGTGACCTGGGCGCGCACTTCCGCAATCGCCGTGAGCTTGTCGGCCGGGATCGGCGTCTTGGCCGAAATCGACTGGGCGATATGCGAGCGCTCGAAGCCGGCGATGTCGCGCAGGTTCCACGCCAGGATGCGCACGGTGGAGAGCCGGCCCAGTTCGGCGTCGATAGCGCTGGTACTGGCGAGGACGGCCGCCCACACGTTCTGGGCTGTCGCCGAGAGCTCGGACAGCGCGACGAACAGGTTCTTCACCGTGTCGGCGTCACGGCTGGCTTTGGCCTGCTTCACGGCCTCGTCGGCCCGCTTGCGATAGCCGTCGGCCTTGTCCAGTGCGGCCTTGAGCTCGCCGAGCAACGCCTGTTTGTTGGGGAAGTCTTGCCCGCTCAGCGCCACATGCGCCGCCGGGATCTTCTGCATCGCGACCGACCGCCGCTTCTGGATTTCGGCCAGCACGTCGGAGCCGGCCGGATCGTTCGCCAGCAACGCATTGTTGGTGGCGAGGCGCTCCATGAGAATTTCGTAGACGCCGGCGATCAGGTTGTTGGCGGCGCCGTTCTGCTCCTCGACCAGCTTGGCGTTGTGGTACGCCTTCCAGCCCTGATAAGTCTTGCTGCCCAGCGCCCATGCCAGGATCGGCAACACAAGAATAATAAATGCGGCGGCAATCTTGCCGCCGACGGAACGGAATCTCAGCAAGACCGGCCCCCGTCGCTATAAGCGGCCAAGAGTGGTACAGAAAACCGCTTAAATAATCCCTTATGATGGAACCGATCAGTAACGATACCGCAGGCATGCATTGAGATGTTTGGCAATTCGGCGCGCGCGGCGGCGTCACCTAAGCGCTACTACTTAGCGGTGAATGGTGCCCTGCGACCGGCACGCGTTTGCGACGAAGAAGTTGCGGATCACACGGGCTAAACAGCAAGATCGGCACGCCGCCGCGGTCCCCTGCCGGCGGGCGAACGTTGACCCGCCTCCGGCCAGCACTATAGTGCGGCCTCTCGTGCCCCTGTGGCGGAATTGGTAGACGCGCCTGACTCAAAATCAGGTGGCCGCAAGGTCGTGCTGGTTCGAGTCCGGCCAGGGGCACCAGTTTCCTTGCCAATATGGACAATCATGGCGCCGCTGCGCGAAGGTCGTTCGCGCGGCCTCGGTCGCCGCGCCGCGCCACGAGCAGGGCGAACGTGGCACAGATCTTCAACATGACAAGTCTCCGTATCGGGGGGTGCAAGCTGTTCGGAACTCGGCCGTCGTCAGCGGGCGGCCGGGCGCGGCACCCCTCCAGCGCAAAGACGGACGACCGCCTCCTCTTGTGATTGCCCCTGCGACAGCGGCGCGGCCGTGCAGCCGGCGGCGCGGCGAGCGCAGGCAACACGTCTGGCGCCGAAACTTTTCGCGCGCGCTCCCGTTGACTCGATGATGCACGCCTTGGGCCGAAATGGTGCAGGGAGGCCACGACAGAGGGACCGATGCGGGCTGAACGGACCGGCACAACCGAGCCTCGAATGACCGCGATCGTGTTCGCCCTTGTACTCGCCGCAATGGGCACGGCGGCCTGTCACGACGTTGCTGCCGCGGCCGAGCGGCCATCAGGCTGGGGCCGCTACCGCGACCGCCAGCTCGGCATGGCATTCGATTTCCCGTCGCACATTTTTTCGCTCAAATCCGGCGAGGAGGGCCGCGAAGGCGTCGTCTTTTCCACACCTGACAGCCGCGCCCGCATCCGCGCGTTCGCCGTACGTAACGAGGCCAACGACACGCCGCGCGAGTTTCTGGGCAAGGTCGGCAGGCCGGAGGGAGCGCGCTTCACTTATGTCCGCACGACGAATCGGTTCTTCGTCGCCTCGGGCACGCGCGACGGCAACATTTTCTACAGCCGCTGCAATTTTCACGCGCGCGGCCAGCGCGCGAGCTGCTTCCAAATGGACTATCCACAAGCCGAGAAGCGCGCCTGGGACGCCACGGTGACGCGCATCAGCCTGTCGCTGACGGCCGTGGATTGACCACTCGCCGTCGCG
>DATFWC010000470.1:0-4683 GCA_035259885.1 Xanthobacteraceae bacterium | reverse complement strand
CGACGCATTTCTTGACGTGGCTGGTCTTCGCCGCGCCGGCGAGCTTCTTGGCCGCGGCGTCGGCGTCGCACGTTTTTTTGGCGTCGCTCTCGCACTTTTTCATGAAGCTCGTCATGGCGGCGCCGGCCAGTTTCTTGTCCGCCGCCTGCGCCTTGCAGTTCGGGCTCTGCGCCTGTGCCGCCACGCTCGACAGCACGAATGCCAATGCCAGCAGGAATATCCGCATGATCCGTCCTCCTGAGATCTGTCTACCGCTTGCCACCTCTGCGCTCATCTTACCGCGCTTCCATGACGGCGGCACTTGGCATTCCTGATTTTCATGGCTGGGCCGCGTCCCGCCGGTGCGTACGCCGGCGACGATCGCCTCGCCCCCCGACACCAAGACGTTGCTGCGGCTTTCCGCCTATCCTCGGCTCGAGGCGTACTGGCCGAGGCCGTCGCGGTTGTAGATGTCCTCGCGGAACTGGACGACGTTGTCGGGCGTGGCCCAGGCCGTGACATAGACCCAGTAGAGCGGCACCGGCTTGGCCACGCGCGCGTCCTTGCGCTCGCCCGACTTGATGACCTGGTCGATCTCCTGGCGCGACCAGCCCGGCGTCTCGGCCAGCAGCCAATACACCAGGTCGCGCACGTTCTGCACCCGCATGCAGCCGGACGAGTGGAAACGGTCGTCCTCGCCGAACAGGTTCTTGAACGGCGTGTCGTGCATGTAGACGCCGTGCGCGCTGGGGAAGTTGATGCGCATGGTGCCGAGCGAATTGAGCCCGCCCGGATCCTGCTTGAAGCGGTAGTTGACCGCCTCCTCGGAAAACCAGTTGATCTGCGCCGGCGGCAGCTCGCTGCCGCGCTGATCGAAGATGCGGATGCGGTATTTCGTCAGATAGTCCGGCTCGGCCTGCATCTTCGGAATCAGGTCCTTGCGCACGATCGACACCGGAACCGTCCAGAACGGGTTGAAGTTGATCTCGACGATCTTGCTCTGGATGTCCGGCGACGGGCGGTCCGGCTTGCCGGCGACCGCGGTGTGGCGCGACACCGCCACGCCGTTCTCCACCGCCTCGATCCAGGCGGCCGGAATATTGGCCATGACGAAGCGCGACCCGAGCGTGCCGCTGAAGGCGCGCAGCCGCACCACATTGGTGCGCAGCTGATTGAGCCGCGCCTCCGCCGGCACGTTCAGTGCCCTGAGCGTCTGCTCGCGGACGATGCCGTCGGCACCGAGCCCATGGCGCGTCTGAAAGCGGCGCACCGCCGCCTCCACATAGGTATCGTAGACCTCGCCCGATCCGATGCGGGCGTCGAGATCGCCGGCGGCGACCAGCCGCTCGCGCAGCGGCGGCACGCTCGCGTGCTTCATGCCGAGCCGCAGGCGGTTGACCGCGGGAATCTGCGGCCAGCCCCCGCGAGCGACGATCTGCTCATACTGGGCGACGGCAGCTTCCGTTGTCTGCGTCGTCGCGGGCGACAGCGTGGGGAGCGACGCGGTCGGCATGCGGGCGCTGTTGGCGGCGGCGTCGAAGCCGGCTCCGGACTCCTCCTGCTGGTTGCGCTGGATCAGCTCCTGGAGCGGGTCGGTCTCCTGCGCCCGCGCGGCCGCTCCCGCGCCCGCCAGGCAGGCGGCAGTGGCACCGGTGAGAAAGTTGCGGCGGTTGATCGGTCGGATGCTCATGCGGTCTGGAACCATGGCCTTCTGCGGGACGCCCACCGAACCAGGTGGCGCTTATCATGTGGCGGTCTGCATCACAACGCGGCCGCCCGGCCCCCGGCCGCCCGGCCGCCCCGCCCGCAAGATACATCGGATCAGCCCGCCTATCGATCCCGGTTGGCGAATTTGTGACCGGAAGGGCCGCAAGTTGTCCGTCCGGCACAAATGAAAAAGCCCCGGCCGCGAGGCCGGGGCTTGTCCAACTTCCGCCTGGCGGATCAGAGGCGGTACAGGATCTGGTCGGTCCAGAACCGCTCGAGCCGCTGCAGCGCCTTGTTCAGGGTGGAGAACTCGGCGGCGTTGATGCCGCCCACCTGCTCGACCGTGCGCACGTGCTTCTCGTAGAGCGCCTGGATGATGTCGCGCACCTCGCGTCCCTTGTCGGTCAGCTTGATGCGCACCGAGCGGCGATCGACGCGCGAGCGCTGGTGGTCGAGGAAGCCCATTTCTACGAGCTTCTTGAGATTGTACGAGACGTTGGAGCCGAGATAGTAGCCGCGCGTGCGCAGCTCGCCGGCGGTCAGCTCCTTCTCGCCGATGTTGAACAGAAGCAGCGCCTGCACTGCGTTGATGTCGGCGCGGCCGCGGCGATCGAACTCGTCCTTGATGACGTCGAGCAGGCGGCGATGCAGCCGCTCGACCAGAGTCAAAGCCTCGAGATAGTGCGGTTGGATATGGTCGAAGCGCGCCTGACGATCGGCGGATTCGGCCACGGTGGCAACATTCTTCATGGTGACGCCCCTATTTAGGTCCCTGTAAGCGCTTTGGCTTGATTTGAACGAGGCCCTGCCCCTCGTCACGTGCCGGGGACCATAGGGGGCAATGATCTAAGATCGGCTTAAATGTGAGGATAAATATTAGGTTTACACCACACAGTGAATCCCCGATTGACAGCGCGTTTTCAATTACTTTGCGTTACCGTGCATTTACTTTGAAATCCCGGATTTTGCTGTGCGCACAAGCGCCGCTGCGCGGACACACCTCTCGGCCGGTCGGACCAAGCGCAAACCGACGCGTCCGGCGATTGCAAAACGCGCTCGCCGCGCGCCGCCTGACGCGTGGGCATCGTTAGGAGTGCATTATTAGCGGCCGTTCACCGTAACGTCCCGTGCACCATGACCTGACCCGTATCGTCAACTGCCGCGCAGAAACCGGATGATGCCGGAAAAGTCGCGACCGCCGTGGCCATGCTGGCAATAGAGGCCGTAGAGCGCGGCGGCTTCCGCACCGAGCGGCGTGGCGGTGCCGCCGGCGCGCGCGGCGTCCTGCGCCAGCCGCAGATCCTTGAGCATCATGGCGGCGGTGAAGCCAGCCTGATAGTCACGGTTCGCCGGCGACGTCGGCACCAGGCCGGGCGTCGGGCAGTAGCTCGTCAGCGACCAGCATTGTCCCGATGATTTTGACGCCACCTCGAACAGTTTTTGCGCCTCGAGGCCGAGCGTCTCGGCAAGCACGAAGGCTTCGCACACCGCGATCATCGATACGCCGAGGATCATGTTGTTGCAGATCTTGGCCGCCTGCCCGGTGCCCGAGTCGCCGGCATGGACGATGGTTTTTCCCATCGCCTCGAGCAGCGGGCGGGCGCGCACGAACGCTGCCTCGCGGCCGCCGACCATGAAGGTCAGCGTCGCCGCCTGGGCGCCGGCCACGCCGCCGGAGACCGGCGCGTCGACCATCGACAGGCCTTTCTCGTCCGCCGCCAGCGCCGCCACGCGCGCGGACTCGACGTCGATGGTGGAGCAATCGATCAGCAACGTACCCGCATTGCCATTGACCACGATGCCGTCGCCGCCGAGATAGACCTCCCTCACCTCCTTGCCGGAGGGCAGCATGGTGATGACCACGTCGCCGCGCGTCGCTGCACTCTTGACCGATCCGGCGCTGGCGCCGCCGGCGGCCACCAGCGCATCGACCGCGGCGCCGCTGACGTCAAAGCCTTCCACCTGATGCCCGGCCTTGAGAAGATTCTTGGCCATGGGCAGGCCCATGTTGCCGAGCCCGATGAATCCGACCCTCGCCATGGCATCCCTCCGCTGCAGCGAATGAGTAGTGAGTAGTGACTAGTGAGTAGAAGACAGTCCCGTTGCGCATTCACTACTCACCATTCACCTATTCCGGCCGCTCGCGCGCGGCCGCGATGGTGAGGAAGAAATACGTGATCAGCATCGCGACCTCGCCAAAGATCACCCAGATCTGCCCGCCATAGACCTGCGGGAACAGGAGCTCGATCGCCACCATCGATATGGTGGCGGTAAGCCAGACGACGCCGCCCCAGGCCGCCGCGAGCCACAGGCCGACCGCCGCCACCAGGTCGATGACGGCGAAATAGATCGTGGCCGCCTGCCACGCGGTCGAATTGGTTTCGAAGGCCGAGAACGGGCCCTGACCGATGCCGACGATCATGGCCCAATGATAGAGGCCCTTGAGCAGCGACACGGCCGCCATGGCGCGCAGGAACAGCACGAAGCGGCGCGTCCAGGGCTCCGCGCGCTCGACCACTTCGGCGCGGTCGAGCGCGTTCAGGGGATCGCTCATGGCAGGTCGAGCTCCGTTTCGAGCGGGGCGAAATAGGCGTCGATGTCGGACTGGAGCACCTGCCCGAGACGGCTCGGGTTCCAGCGCGGCGCGTTGTCCTTGTCGATGATCACGGCGCGCACGCCTTCATAAAAGTCCTCACGGTAGATGATACGCGACACGATGCGGAATTCCGTTTTCATGCAGTCGGTGAACGACCATTGACGGCCGCCGCGCATCTGGGCAAGCGCAATCTTCAGGCTCACCGGGGATTTGCCGCGGATGGTGGCAGCGGTTGCGCCCGCCCATCCCGCCTCGGTGCCGCCCGAGATCGCTTCGCGGTCGAGCGCGGCCAAGATATCCTCGACATGGTCGGCGTCAAAGGTCCGGTCGATAGCCGCGCGGTAGACCGACATCGGCCCGCTTCCGACCTTTTCGGCGAAGGCGCCGAGCATCGCGTCGAC
>DATFWC010000469.1:0-3505 GCA_035259885.1 Xanthobacteraceae bacterium | reverse complement strand
GCCTCCCGAGGTCATCCGCGCGGCCAGCGACGCCGTCAGGGTGACGGGCGCCGCCGGCCGCTGAAGCAATGCTCCGATGCAAGTTCCTCGTCATCTGCCGGCTTGACCCGCGCATCCATCAAAAGGATGAGTCCAGGCAATTGAATGGATTGCCGGGTCCCCGGACTTGATCCGGGGCCGGCAATGACGAGGCGCCCCAACGCACAACGACGAGGACCGATGATCACCTCCGCTGCCGCTACGCTGTCCGCCCACGGCGCCAAGATCCCAGTCATCGGGTTCGGCACGAGCACGCTCGGCGACTGCAGCGAGGTCGTCGCCACGGCGCTGCGCCTCGGCTATCGCCACATCGACACGGCGCGGAAATACGGCACCGAACGCGGCGTCGGCGAAGGCATCCGCGCCTCCGGCGTGGCGCGGGAAAAAATCTTCGTCACTACAAAAGTCTCGCACGAATATCTGCGCGCCGACGATTTCGCGCGCTCGGTCGAAGGCAGCCTGCGCGATCTCGACCTCGCGCATGTCGATCTCCTGCTGGTGCACTGGCCCAATCCGGGAATTCCGCTGGCCGAGACGATGCAGGCGCTGGCGCGCGCCCGGCGGCAAAACCTCACCCGCCACATCGGCGTGGCGAACTTCCCCATCGCGCTGCTCGACGAAGCCGTCGCGCTGTGTCCCGAGCCCCTGGTCACCGACCAGGTGGAGTTTCATCCGCACCTCGACCAGTCGAAGCTGCTCGCCGCGTGCCGCCGCCATGGGCTGGTGCTCACCGCCCATTGCCCGCTCGGCCGCGGGCGCCTGATGCGCGAGCCGGTGCTCGCCGACATCGCCCGCCTCAGGGGCCGGACGGCCGCCCAGGTGGCGCTGCGCTGGGCCATCCAGCAGGGCGGCGTGGTGCCGATCCCGCGCTCGGCGCATTCCGGGCACATCGCCGAGAACGTCGATATCTTCGATTTCGTCCTGACGCCCGACGAGATGGCGCGGATCGACGCGCTCAAGCGGCCGGGGAGCCGGATCGCCAATCCGGTCGGCCGCGCGCCCGCCTGGGATGCATGAGCGGCCGAGGGCGCGAGTTGCCCACAGGATAGGCGATCCGCCTGACCTGGCGGCAGAGAAGCCGCTTAATCTTTCATCCGTTTGACGATATCGTGGGCAATCTGGGCGCACGGCGCGCTGCCGGCGCCTTCCGTTATCCGACGTTGTCCTTTTGAGCGTGCCGGGGGGCGTTCCATGAAGCTCGTCATTGCCATCATCAAGCCATTCAAGCTCGAGGACGTGCGCGACGCGCTCACGGGGCTCGGCATCAGCGGCATGACCGTCTCCGAGGTGAAGGGCTATGGCCGCCAGAAAGGTCACACCGAAATTTATCGCGGCGCCGAGTATGCCGTGAATTTCCTGCCGAAGATGAAGATTGAGGTGGCGGTGCCGTCCGATCGCATCGACAAGGTGGTCGATGCGATCGCGGCTGCCGCCAAGACCGGCCAGATCGGCGACGGGAAAATCTTCGTCACCGACATCAGCCACGCGATCCGCATCCGCACTGGCGAGACCGACACCGACGCGCTGTGAACGAACGGATGGACCGGCCGACCGGTGCGGTCGCGTCGTTCGGCATCCGTTGTCTGACACGAGGGGGGACCATGAGGAAAACGCTGCACCTGGTTGCGCCGCTCGTCGTGCTGACGAGCGCGTCGCTCGCCACCCCGGCGCTGGCCGAGGCCGCCGCGCCGAAAGTCGACAGCGGCGATACCGCCTGGATGATCGCCGCCACCGGCTTTGTGCTGATGATGAGCATCCCGGGCCTGGCGCTGTTCTATGCCGGCATGGTGCGCAAGAAGAACGTCCTCGCCACCATGGCGCAGACCGTGGTGTGCGTCGGGCTCGGCTCGGTGCTGTGGTTCGCCATCGGCTACACGCTGGCGTTCACCGGCGAAGGCGCGCTGATTGGCACCCTCGAGCGGCTGTTCCTCGCCGGCATGGGCATGGACGCCATCCATCCGGCGGCCAAGACCATTCCGGAAGCCGTGTTCATGATCTACCAGATGACGTTCGCCGTGATCACGGTGGCGCTGGTCGCCGGCTCGGTGGCGGACCGCATGCGCTTCTCGGCCTTCGTCTGGTTCTGTGTGCTGTGGCTCCTCATCGTCTATGTGCCGATCGCCCATTGGGTGTGGGGCGGCGGGTGGCTGACGCCGGGCGACAACAAGCCGGGCATTCTCGACTTCGCCGGCGGCACCGTGGTGCACCTCAATGCCGGCGTCGCCGGGCTGGTGGCGGCTTTGGTGCTGGGAGCGCGCCGCGGCTACGGCACGGAAAATCTCGCGCCCTACGACCTGTCGATGGCGGTGATCGGCACCGGCTTGCTGTGGGTCGGCTGGTTCGGCTTCAACGGTGGCTCGGCGCTCGGCGCCAATTCACGCGCCGGCTTCGCCATCGTGGCCACGCACCTGGCAGCCAGCACCGGCGCCATGACCTGGATGTTCCTGGAGTGGTGGTCGCGCGGCAAGCCGTCGGTGCTCGGCATGATCTCGGGCGCGGTCGCCGGGCTCGGCACCATCACGCCGGCCTCCGGCTTCGTGCTGCCGTGGCACGGCGTGATCATCGGGCTCGTCGCCGGCGCCCTGTGCTTCTGGGCCTGCACCAAGCTCAAGCTCATGTGCAAATACGACGATTCGCTCGACGTGTTCGGCGTGCACGGCGTCGGCGGTGCCACCGGCACGTTTCTGACCGGCGTGTTCGCGGCCGCCGCCGTCGGCGAAACCGCCGGCTTGCTCGAGGGCAACGGCAAGCAGCTCCTGTACCAGCTCTATGGCATCATTGCCGTCGCGCTGTGGTCCGGCATTGCCACTTTCGTCCTCCTCAAGGTGATCAATCTCATCGTGCCGTTGCGCGTCGCCGACGAGACCGAGCGCAGCGGGCTCGACATCGCGCTGCACGGGGAGTCGATCCACTCCTGAACCGACGCGACTTCCGCACGAGCGGCCGCGGCCCATGCCGCTGCCGCCGTGCTTTTTTTGCGGGCAATCGGCGGAAAAAATATGCAGGCGCGAGCGCGAGCTTGAAATTCCCTTGTGGCAGATTCGCCATGCCGGTTTTGCCTGCAAGTGTCTCGAATCCGTCGCATAAGAAACGATTGGCGCTCCGCCGTCGCACTTGGCGGCGCCGTGGCATATTGGTTGCAGCGCCGGCGCCGGAGTTCGTGTAGTCGCGCGAGGGGCGGCCACAAAAACCTGCTTCAATGTCGATCGGAGAGGCGAGCCCTTCGCCGCTCAAAGACTCCTTTTTGCGTCATCCATCAGCGGGAGGGAGAAATGAAAATTGCTTTCAGCGCGATCCTCATGTCGGCCGTGCTCCTGGCCTCGGCCGGCGTCGCTGCCGCCGCGGGGTTCATTCAGGCTTCGAGCACGGAGGAGCAGCTTGCGGCCGATCCGAAGCCGAAGCTCGTGACCATGAACTCGACCGATGCGGCCAAGAACATCAAGCAGGACAAGGGCGTCATCACGGT
>DATFWC010000468.1:0-8851 GCA_035259885.1 Xanthobacteraceae bacterium | reverse complement strand
TGGCTATTACTGGAATCACCGTGCCGAAGTGCTGCGTCATCGGCCGAGGCACCTGAGACACCACGCGCCCAGGTGACGGCAAGGGTCGCGCGGCTTCTTGTCGGCCTCGCGACGCAAGACCCTGGCTCATTCGTCGCATTGGAGCCATTGTTCATCCGTCGCCTGCGACACGCCGCAGCGACCGCGGATCAGCGCGTCACGACCAGCTTTTGGTACAGACCGCCGAAGAACGAGTCGCGGCGCATGTTCCGCCCTGCCACGGGAGGGAGCCACGCTGCGATGTCCTGGCGCCACAGGTCCAGCGCAAAAGGTTCGAGACCGGCCAGCAGCGGACGCCACAGATAGCGCAGCGGGTGCCACCACCGCGGCAGGGCATAATCCAAGATGACAACCCGGCCGCCGGGTTTGACGACGCGCAGCACTTCGCTCAGCGTGCGTTCGCGGAGGTTTCGTGGCTGCTCGTGCAGCAGAAAGAAGACGAGCGCGCGATCATAGCTCGCATCGGCGAGGCGCATGCTGCCCGAGTTCATCACGAGCAATCGCGCCGGTGCATGCGGCGGCAGCTTGCGGCGCAAATTCTTGAGCTGGATCGGTAGCACGTCGACGACATCGAGCGTGCCGCCGGCGGCGGCGATTTTGTCACTCAAGCGGCACGTGAGATCGCCATACACGCAAGCGACCTGCAGCGTGCGGCCGGGCAGATGCTCTCCGAGCTCGGCCAGCGCTGCATTGCGCAGCCGCGCGTAGTTGCCCCACAGGATGAGATTGACCAGCCAACCGCGCTCGAACAACCGCACCGCGTTGGGATGAACATAGGCCCACCAGTAGTGCCGGCTGAGATAGTCTGGCACGTCGAGGCCCGCTTGCAGTGCGACGGCCTTGGTGTCGGGACGCGCGGCCGTGGCGGTCGGCAGCATCTTGGGAACCGCCACGACGTCGCGCGCTGTCATTGATGTGTGCACCGTCGCCCCCATGACAGAGCCAAGTGAAGGACGTGTGCCTCACGCGAACAGCGGGCGCAGCCTTGGATGCTGTTCGAACAGCGAAAGCCGCTGGACCAGACCGTCGAGGCCCCAGACCTGCCCAGCGCGCTTGGCGATCAGGAAGCCGAGCACGCCCGCATAGACGATGTGGTAGTCGACAAGGAAGTTGTTCTTGTTCTCGATGAACGGGAAGTCCATGTGGGCCAGCCAGTACGTGAGCATCAGCAGAATGCCGAAGCTCGCGCTGATGCGAACCATCAAACCGGACACGAGCGACAGCCCGATCAGCAGGTGTCCGTATCCCACCAGGAACGTTGTGATCGGCGCCATGGTCGGCGTCGTGAACACCGCAAACAGATCATGGAAGGTCTTGGTGCGATTGAGGAAGCCCACGACGTTGAACTCCGGTACGAAGACCTGGTGCGAGGCGGCATAGAGAAACGTCCACCCCATCGCGAGACGGAAGAACAGGATATAGGCGCGTTCAACTGTCGATTCGGACATGGCAGTCCCCTTTCGAAACGGGAAGCATCCGTGCTTTCCATGATCGAAAGTCTCATGCCTTGCCCCCAACGGCCTTGACCCAGATCAACGGGTTCAAGCGATCAACACCTGGACGACGTGGCGCGAGCGCAGCAACTGACCGGGCGGGGCGGCCGCGCGCGTCAAGCCACAGCCCGGCGGCAACACGGAAGCGGCGAGCGACCCGGGTCGCTCGCCGCTTCTCGCTTTCGGCATCGGACGGGAGGGGGTCCGCGCCGTGGCCGATCACACGCCGAACAGGATGGGCTTGACCACCAGATTGTCGTTGACCGCGCGCACGCCGGGCGTCACCTCGGCGGCGACACGAACTGCGCTGCGCGCCGTCTCCGAGTCGACGATGCCCCAAAGCTCGACAGTGGCGTCGTGCACGATCACGTTGATCGGCGCATACCTGGTCCATGGCTCGGCATCCAGCCGCGCCATCACCTCTTCGCGGATCGTCAGGTCGTCGGTGGACCCCTGCTGCTCGCGCTCCTTCCAGCGGCTGGCCAGCGCCTGGACGAGATTGGCGCGGCTCACGATGCCCACCACCTTCCGGTTCTTCACGATGGGAACGCGCTTGATGGAATTTTTTTCCATCAGCGTTGCCACGTCGCGCAGCGGGGTGTCTGGCGAGGCAGTGACGACCGTGGTCGTCATCACGTCGGCCACCGTGCGGGCATGGGCTTTCACATACTCGGCAGCGAGCGGCGAGCTTCCGATCAACAGCTCGAGCCACCACGACCGGCGGCGGTCGGTTTCGGTCTCGGCCCGCCGCAGCAGGTCGCCCTCGCTGATGATTCCCACCAGTTCGCCGTTGCGGCCGAGGACAGGCACGCCGCTGATCCGGTTGGTGAGCAGGATGTCGGCAACCTCGCGCAGCGAGGTCTCCGGAGTCACGGTGATCACGTTGGCAACCATCACATCGGCGGCTTTCATGGCACTCGCTCCTTCGAGTCCCGCCAATTCTTCACGATCCGGCGCGGGCATGCCTTGATCTGGGTCAAGACCCGCGTTGCCCGCGAGCTTGACGTGGATCAATGACAGCGGCGGAACACCCGACCCGATGGCACACCGGTCCAGCGGCGCGGTCGCCGGGGGCGTGCCGTTGTCGCGCGGCTTGGCGCCGACGAGCCGGCCCAAATTTCTGCTCCGGCATGCCGCGGCCTCAGTCGTTCAGTTTGATGTGCATCAAAGACACGCCGCCTGACGGGGGTAATTCTTGCAACCCGAGCACAGGAGGATTTCCATGAACGCCATGCCCCCCTTCGAGCACCAATATCCCACGGTCGGGCCGTTGATCGCCGCGATTGCCGGCTGGTGCCGGAAATGGCGACACGAGTCCGAGACCGCAAATCTCGAGACCTGGCTGCCGGGTGATGTCGAGCGCATTGCCAGGGACGTCGGTGTGACCGTTGCCGAGCTGCGCGCGCTCGAGCGCACGGACCAGCCGCTGCTGCTTCCGCGCATGCTGGCGGCGCTCAAGATCGATGCCGCCGAGCTGGCGCGCACCCAGCCGGCCGCCTTGCGCGACCTGCAGCGCGTCTGCAGCATCTGCGACAGCAAGCGACGTTGCCGCACCGAGCTCGCCGCCGGCGATGCGGCGCGGACCTACGAGGGCTTCTGCCCGAACGCACTGACGCTGCGGATGGTCAGGGACTTCGGTATGACCGTCGCCGAGCTGCGCGCGCTCGAGCGCACGGACCAGCCCCGGCTGCTTCCGCTCATGCTGGCGGCGCTCAAGATCGATGCCGCCGAGCTGGCGCGCACCCAGCCGGCCGCCTTGCGCGACCTGCAGCGCGTCTGCAGCCTGTGCGACAGCAAGCGACGCTGCCGAAGCGAGCTCGCTGCGCGCGATGCGGCGCGCACCTACGAGGGCTTCTGCCCGAACGCGCTGACGCTGAAGACGCTGGTCTCGTGACTGCAGCCGGTGCACCGCCTCGCAATGGTGGAGGCAGCCACGGCGCGCGCCTTGCCGGAACAAGTCTCAGCCGTTCAGTCGCGCCAGGGCGGCGCGGTTGCGCAGGACGATCCGCCGGGAAGACGGCACCTCGATCACCGCCGTCGCCGCCAGGTGGGTCAGGGTGCGGGACACGGTTTCGATCGTCAGGCCAAGGTAGTCGGCAATGTCCTGGCGCGACATCGGCAGCTCGACCTCGTCGCTTTCGCGCTCGCGTTGCGCCATTTCCAGCAGGAAGCCGGCCACCCGCTCCTGCGCGGTCTTGATCAGCAGCAGGACGTGTTCCTGGACGCGGTGAAGCTCGCGCCCGGTCACGGTCCACAGCTCGTGCGCGACGTCGCTGTCGCGCTGAGCGAGAGCCGTGACGGCGCTGCGCTTGATCACCAGCACTTTCGCATCTGCAATGGCCTCGGCCGAGAACGTGTGCTCTTCGCCCATCTCGAGGCCGAACATGTCGCCGGGCAGATAGAATGCACCGATCTGGCGGCGGCCATCGGCCAGGATCTTGGACGTCCGCACTGTACCGCTGACGACCTTGTAGAGATATTCAGCCGTCTCGCCCTCGCCGTAGATCTCTACGTTGCGGGCAAACGACAGGCAGGCCCCCATCAGCTCGATCGATCCGCCCAACGGTTGAGCCTCGACCGGCGGCCGACCGCGCGCGGCCTTGCTGGCGGGACGGCGGGGAGACTCGGTGATCATCGTCTGGGTGAGCATGGCGGACCTCGCGAGCGAACGTTGACGCCATGATGAGTACCGGTCGCGCCGCGACGGTAAATTCAGATAATGCCCCTAAGGGCTGTCCCGGAGGTACGGCGGGGGCGCCGAAGGGTCGCCTGTCAGGTTGTATATCATTGACACCACATGCTAATTTTGAACGGCAGCAGGGGACCGGAATGCCCGAAGCGGCGGCCAGGCCGGTGGATTCCACAGCATCGAGCGTTGACGCCGGCGCGCGGGCCTGGCGCACGGAGGCCATGCGCTACGGCATCGCGCCGGCCAGCGTGGCGCTCGCATTTGCCGCCCGCGCCCTGCTCCACCCGGTCATGGGCGAACAGTCGCCCTGTCTGTTCTTCGTGCCGGCCGTCCTGGCGAGCGCGTGGCTGGGCGGCCTCGGACCCGGCCTGCTGGCGACCGCGCTCGGCGTAATGCTCGCGCTTGTCTTCGTTGCCGGCTTTCCCAATCTTTCCGTCGCCGACGCCGTGGCCGTCGCGACCTTCGCTGCGATCGGCGCGAGCATTGCCTGGTGCGGGGAACAGCTGCAGCGCAACCGTGCGCGCGCCACAGCCAGTGCGCAGGACGCGCTGGCGCGCGAAGCGCATCTCACGTCGATCCTCGATACCGTCCCGGACGCCGTGATCGTCATCGACGAGCGCGGCTTTATGCAGTCCTTCAGCCCGGCGGCCGAGCGGCTGTTCGGCTACGCTGCCGCGGACATGATCGGAAAGAACGTCAAGATCCTGATGCCGTCGCCCTACCGGGAGAACCACGACGGCTACATCGAGCGCTATCTGCGGACCGGCGAGCGCCGCATCATCGGCGTCGGCCGGGTGGTCGTAGGCGAGCGCAAGGACGGATCGACGTTTCCGATCGAGCTCGCGGTCGGCGAGATGCGGTCGAGCAACCAGCGTTTCTTCACCGGCTTCATACGCGACCTGACGGAGCGGCAGGAGACCGAGGCGCGCCTGCAGGAGCTGCAATCGGAGCTCGTCCACATCTCGCGGCTCACCGCCATGGGCGAGATGGCCTCGACCCTGGCGCACGAGCTCAATCAGCCATTGTCAGCCATTGCCAACTACCTGAAAGGCTCGCGGCGCCTGCTCGAAGGCGCCACCGACGAGCGCTCCGTCATGATGAACGACGCGATGGACAAGGCGGGGGAACAGGCGCTGCGCGCCGGGCAGATCATCCGCCGGCTGCGCGATTTCGTCGCCCGCGGCGAGACCGAGCGCCGCATCGAGAATCTCGGCAAGCTGGTCGAGGAGGCCGGCGCCTTGGCCCTGGTCGGCGCGAAGGATCACGGCATACGCGTCAAGTTCCAGCTCGATCCGGCGGTCGAGCTTGTGCTCGCCGACAAGGTGCAGATCCAGCAGGTGCTGCTCAACCTCATGCGCAACGCGGTCGAGGCCATGGAGCAGTCGCCCCGGCGCGAGCTCGTCGTGTCCACCGCTTCCGGCAAGGACGGCGTGGTCACCATCAGCGTGGCCGACACCGGACACGGCATTGCGGAAGAGACGAGATCGCAGCTGTTCCAGCCGTTCTTCACCACCAAGCGGCATGGCATGGGGGTCGGCCTGTCGATCTCGCGCACCATCATCGAGGCGCATGGCGGCAACATCTGGGTGGAGGCCAATCCGACCGGCGGCACGATCTTTCGCTTCACGCTGCGCGCGGTCGGCAGGGAGGAAGTCGGCGATGCCGTCTGACGTCATGGTGCATGTGATCGACGATGACGATGCCGTGCGGCAATCGCTGGAGTTCCTGCTGCGCACCGCCCGGCTGAACGTGCGCACCTACGAGAGCGCCAAGGCTTTCCTGGAGGTCCTGCCGCAGATCCAGGCCGGCTGCGTGATTACCGACGTGAGAATGCCCGAGGTCAGCGGCATCGATCTGCTCAAGCGGCTGAAGAAGTTCAACCGCGACATCCCGGTGATCGTCATGACCGGGCACGGCGACGTCCCGCTGGCGGTGGAAGCCATGAAGATCGGCGCCATGGACTTTTTCGAAAAGCCGTTCGACGACGAAGCCATGGTGGCAGCCGTGCGCGCGGCGTTGAATCGGGGCCTGAGCGACAGTCATCGCGCGGCGGAGCTTGCGCAGATCCGCGGCAGGCTGACGGAACTGTCGAACCGCGAGCGCCAGGTGCTCGAGGGCCTGGTGGCGGGGCGCCCGAACAAGGTGATCGCCTACGACCTGGGGATCAGCCCGCGCACGGTGGAAATCTACCGGGCCAACGTCATGACCAAGATGCAGGCGTCGAGCCTGTCCGACCTGGTGCGGATGGCCATCGTGGCGGGCGTCCTGCCGGGCGGCGAACCGGCGGACGGCGGAAAAGGATCGTGACGCCTCCGCCGGGGCCGCGCACGGCGGCCAACGCCCCTTGAGCCAGATCAAAGCCCTCGTCGCGGTTCCATGGTTGTTTCGACACCATCCGCCGCTGTCGCAACCGCGACGGGGACGACATGTATGGGCTTTTCCAGCGAACCCGCACGCAAGCGCATGACGATTGTTGTTGTCGACGACGACTCGGCGGTCCGCAATTCGCTCCAATTCTCGCTGGAGATCGAAGGATTTGCGGTCCGCGCCTACTCGACCGGCGCCGACCTCCTCAACGCCGGCGACATCGCCGGCTGTGCCTGCCTGGTTGTCGACCAGAACATGCCAGGCATGACCGGCCTCGAGCTGCTCGCGGAACTGCGGCTGCGGCGCGTCTGCACCCCCGCCATCCTCATCACCAGCCATCCGAGCGCGGCCTTGAGAGACCGGGCGGCGCATGACGGCGTTCCGATCGTCGAGAAGCCGCTCCTGGGCAATGCCTTGCTGGAGCGCATTTGCGCCGTGACCGAGCCAGGTTCCCGACCGTGCGGCTCTGCCGAACGCACGCCGAACGGTCATTGACGCACATCGACGGCCCCTCATGCTCAATGCGCCCGCGTGGATGTTCGCCCCGGCCCGCGTCCGTGCATTCGCAATAAATTGATTCAGATCAATGCACGTGCGGTTGATCGCCTGCCCCTTGCCGCACGGGCGCTCGCTTCATTCGAACGAAGGAGGACGTCATGGCGCAAAAGGAACCACACGCATCAGCCAGTGCATCGATACCGAACATCAATCCCGCGCAATATGCCGAAACGGGACAGAAGCAGCTCGAGGCGATGGCTGAGATGCAGAAGGAATTGATCGCCGTGATCGAGGAGGTGAACCGCGAATGGGCCACCCGGGCGCAGGCTGAAGCGAAGCTCGCCACCGAATTTGCCGGCAAGCTCTCGGCAGCCAAGTCCATTCCCGACGCGGCGGCAATTTATCAGGAGTGGCTGGCGCGGCGGATGGAGATGTTCGCCGAGGACAGCCGCCGGGTCGTCGCCGACGGCCAGAAATTCATGGCGGCGGCCACACGGTTCCTGTCCAACGGCTGGACGGGCCGCAGCAACTAGCCGAGCCCTGGGCTTCGCGTACGGGGCCTACGAAGGCCCAAAGGTGTTCGCGTTCGTCAAGGCGTTCACCTGGAATTGCGTGGCCAGGATGAGCACCATGACGGCCAGGTTCAGGATCTTGCTGGCGAGTCCGCATGGACCGAGCAGCCCAGCCGCCAGCGGTGGGCGCCAGTGCCTGATCACCGTCCCGGCCAGCAGGGGCAGCAACTGCGTAAGGAGGAGTGTGGCTATCAGGCCCGGCGGGTCGATCTGCACCGTTTGGCCGGCGGACACCCACGGCAGCAGCAGCGTCAACAGCAACGGCGAGAGCAGCGCGGACGATCCCGCCAGGATCACCATCAGGCCGACCGCCATGGGCACGTTGCCGCGCGCAATTCCCGTGAACGGCGGACCGTAAGGTGCCCCCGGGCAGACTGCCAGCACGAGGAACCCGGCGGCGACGAGCGGATGCGCCTGGAACAGCAGCAGAAGGCCGATCGCGGCCGCCGGAACCAGCAGATTGGCTACGGCCGCGCGCGCGACACCTCTCCGTTCTTGTGACTGGTCAACAGCGTCGTCGTCTCAGCCCGGTGAGTTGTTGACGCAGAGCAAAACGTCACCGTTCCCGACGTCCTGTTCGGCCAGGGACATTCTGTGAAGACGACGAGCCTGACGTCTCAATAGGTCTCGGCCACGAAATTCCGGCCCTGCAGCGTAACCTGGTCGTCGTATTTTCCGTCGTTCGATCGCTTCGGCAGCTTGACCTTCGGCGGCGGCACTTTCTTGTATGGGATCGAGCTCAGGATATGCGAGATGCAGTTGAGGCGCGCACGCCGTTTGTCGTCGGAGCGCACGATATGCCACGGTGCGTGCTTGCTGTCGGTCGCCTGCAGCATCATATCGCGTGCCTTCGAATAGGCGTACCAGCGCCGGAACGATTCGGTGTCCATCGGGCTCAATTTCCACTGCCGCAGCGGATCGTCGATGCGCGCCTCGAACCGCCGTTCCTGCTCCTCCTGGCCGACCTCCAGCCACACCTTGATCAGGATGATGCCGCCGTCGACCATATATTTTTCCACTTGCGGGCACAGGTCGAGAAAACGGCGATGCTCGGCCTCGCTGCAAAAGCCCATGACGTATTCGACACCGGCGCGGTTGTACCAGCTGCGGTCGAAGATGATGATCTCGCCGGCGGCCGGGAAATGCTCCATGTAGCGTTGCATGAACATCTGCGTCTTTTGGCGGTCGGAGGG